>DCGI01000050.1:56317-64132 GCA_002315475.1 Christensenella sp. UBA1782
AAAAAAAGTGTTTACGTTTTCTGCGGGCATCGGGGTATTTTTTTTGTGTTCTTTCCGCCGTTCTGTTTATCGTCAGTCTGTGCTACCGTCCCGTTTATTACTTGCCGATTTTGTCGATAATGTTCTTCTTGGGCAGTAGTGAGGATATAAAAAAGGAAACGTACCGTCTACTCGTATCCGACATTTTCTTTTTAACGGAACAGGGCGAAGCGGTGGAAATCAAAAGTTTTTTCGTGCCCTCCTCCATGCCCGTCGAAAAACTTCTCAAAAAGTTTCATTCTGCCTATTATTATATCGTTCATGTTTCCGAAAACGGAAAAATCCGCACCTTGCAAGGTGCGGATTTGGAAAAGTTGTATTTTTTTAATCGCAAAAAAACCGTACGGGATTTTCTTATTTCTTACGATGCGGAAAATCGTAATAGGTACCTTTGACCGCTCTGTACACGTCCTTTTTGGCTTTATGCTTCTTAAAATACACGATGGCGGTAATCATGCCGACAAAGAACAGAACGGCAAGTACTGCCGCCGTCAACGGTATATAGTCAAGGATGAGGTCGGTCGTCTCTTTCGGAGAATAAACCGCCAAACAGGTGATTTCTCCGCTTTCGAAGGTAATCGTCATACCGTCGTCATGCAAGTCGAAATCGGTGATTTCGCTCAATTCTCCCTCCCGATTCCGAACGTAGATCGTATCCTTTTCACCGACGGCGGCATTCAAGAAGAAGGTGTAGCCGTAGCTGTCTTCCGACAAAACGGTGTTGCTTGAGAAAGTATAGTACGCCGTCATTTCCGATGAGAGCGGTAAAAACAGATTATCTCCGAGCTTCTTATTTATGGTTTCGGCAATATCGGCAAAGGCATCCGACTCCGTCGGCACTTCGGTAAAACATACTTCGGTGGTCGGCGAGAAACTTCCTTCCAGCGATACGTTTTCTCCCTCCAATAAGGCGGTATTGATGCAAAGCACGCCGCTCGTATAACAGAAGGTGTAGTTTTGCGCCGAAGCTCCTTCGGGAATCATCGCGTATATACCCGAAACCGAAGGAAGATTCGGAACGGAAGCTTTTTTCCGTAACACGCTTTCGTTTTCTCGGTTGACAAATCCGCTATAGGTAAGAACGGGTTTTATCTCCTCTCCTTCTTCCGCCACGATATTGGCTACCGAAACGGTTATTACGGCGGGCAGAATATGGCATTGTACCGAAGCAGGCAGAGCGGTATTCAAAACGTAATAATCACTCTCCAACGAGTACGAAACGGTAAAACCTTCTTCGCTGACGTTTTTGGTATCGCCGACAATACTCTTTTTGATCGTATAATCGTTCACGCCCGCCACCGTATTGTCCAACGTTACCGTCAAGCCGTCGTTATGACTGAGCCCGTCGTAAACGAAACGGGTTTCCCCTTCCATGCGTGCCGTAACGATACGTTTTTCGGGTAGTACGGAAACGGCAATCGAGGCATTTCGGTAACAGTCGGTATCCGCAGGTGCAAAAGTCAGCCTGAAGTTCGTCTTGACCATTTTCGTAATCGAAGCATTCTCCCAAGTAAACGTTCCGTCGATTTCCCGACCGCCCACCATGGCTTTGGCATTGTAAACGGGAAGGACGCTTGCGGCATCCCCGAAATACACCGTCCGTTCCACCGTATAAGTCAAAACGGGCGTGGCTTTCCCGATATAGAATCGGTCGCTTGCAGTGACGCCGAGAATGTTATAGTTGCTTTCGCCGGCATATAGATAGTCGACGGAAATTTGATAATCGTAGTACCCTACGGCTTCTCCCTGCATACGGGTAACGGTAACCATTCTCTTGCCGTTTTTCTCCGTCGTAAACAACGTGGTTTTTTCACCCTTCGCCATGGCGTATCCCTCGGCAACGTCCAACACCAACGGGAAATTACCTTCGCCGTACGCCTTGTTTTGTCCGGCACGAACGACCAAATAAACGTCCCGTTGTTCGATTGTATACCGACCGCCGCCGTCTCGGAAAAGAACGGTGTAGTTTCGGTTTTCGGCGGTTTCCATCGTCCCCGCAAAAATCTCGTACGAACCGGCTTCTTCCCCTTGTTGACGGGCAAGCGAACCGGCAAGAACGGTGCCTTCGGGCAAATCCAAAACGGTTTTACAATCCTCGTCGTCGTACACGATATATTGTAGCGGCGCATCGGCTTCGCCGTATTGTTTGCCGTTGACAAGTCCGGAAGGTACCGAAACGTATACCGTTTTGGGCAAAATTTCCAACGTGTCGTGTACCGGTTCGAATACGTAGCCGTCACTACTGCCGCCGCTGTAATACAAAGAGTATTTTCCCGCTTCCGTCGGCAAAGTGTCGCCCGTACTGATAACGGGTGCTTTTAAGCCGTCTATGGTACCCGACAGGGATTCTAACGGATTTTTAGAGGCGAAATACGCCGGTTCCAACGTGATTTCGTCGCCGTAGACCTGTTGCGGATACTTCAAACCTACATATACGGTCACCGGTGTAATCGTTACGGTAAACTCCGTCAGCGATACCACGTCGGCATAGTTTTCGGAGACGGACGCCTTCAAACGGAACCGAATACTTTCTCCGTAGCTGACGGCGTGCAAGTACCATTTATCTGCTTTCTGTAAAACGGAAACCTCTCCGCGAGAACCCGCACGAGCAATAAACTGTACGTCGTACTGTTGATAGTGATAGGCGGCAAGAGTGTCTTCCACCAAAATATCGGTTCCGTACGCAAAAGTCAACGAGGAACTTTGAGAATTCAGTGTGAAAGTAAAGTCGCTGCTTGTCACCGTTGCCTTTGCCACTTCCACCGTAACGATGGCACAATGCAAAACGTAGTTATCGCCGACCTTTTCTTTCGTCGTCATGTAGTATTGACCGGCGTTTTGCAAATCGGCTTTTTCGTAGCGAATACCGCCTTCTTCGGTAGCGAGTACGAAATCGGTACCGTCCGCCTTTTGAACGTACACACCCGCATCGGTACGAACGTAATACGTCAAGACGGCAATATTTTCCCCTGCGTTTACCCCGCGATAGGTAGCCGTCACTTTGGAAGCCAACTTTTCTCCCGTATACGTCAGAGTGTCCAGTCCCAAATAGGTAATATCGGAGGACGTTATTTCTTTCGGCATAACCTGAATACGGTACTCCTCGTCGGTGCCCGTAAGAACGTAGTTCTTGGTGTCCGTCAAAGCGGGCGTTACGCGGTAGTATCCTACGGGATACCCTTTGTTTTCCGTCCACGTTCCGTCTTCCGTACCGTCTTCGGAAACCTTTTGATACGTCCAATTCGCTTTGGCTCCGTAAACGGTGGGTGCGGTCGGTTTCTTGCCCGAATACGTAGCGGAGAAAACGTACAGTTTTTCACTCGGATTCTCGGCACCGTCGATATTGACGCGCACTTCCAACGGGGAAATGACGCCGCCCGTATAATACACCGTAGGAGTCACTTCTTCCAACAGATAGTTTTTACCCGCCGCTCCCGACAAGACGAAAGCACCGACCGTAAAGTACAAACCTTCGGCACTTTCGGCGTGAGCGGTATAGATTGCTTCTTCTTTGGTGTACCACGTAACCGTAACCTGCACTTCGACTTCGCTGTCAACCAACCCGTCGATAAACGCCAAATCCAAAACGGTATCGAGCGTCGACTGTCCGTCGTACGATTTTTTCCCTATATCGGATCCGGCGACCCCCTGCAAATGCAAAGTCTTTCGGGTGATTTCGTAGCTGAAATCCTTTCGTCCGATACTCACGTTTTCACCGCTCCAACGCAAGCCCAAACGGACGGTATACGTCCCGACCGCCTGCATGCTCTGTACCGTCGTCCCGTTATGATAATACGATAAAACGTAGTCCATATCGGTCACCGTCAAAGCCGTTTCGTCAAAATAGACGGGATTCGCCGAATAGGTCGAGGAGGTGTCGCCCGTATACGCAACGCCGCCGCCGATCTCCGCCACAAAGACATGTACCGCAAGGGTGTCGGTCAAAACGTCGAACATGGTAAAAGTCAGTACCATATCGTCCGTCCCCGTCCCCGCTTGGGAAATTTTATTTCCGATGGCTTCGGGACTACCCGTATCGAAAACCACTTCGTTTTTCAAATAATCCCCCGCCGATTTCCACGACAAACGGAAGGAAACCGTTTGCCCCGTATAGAAATACACGCTCTTGGCTTCGAGTATGGTAAAGTTCAAAACGTCGACGTCGGCGTCTATGGAAACCTTTTGGCAATAATGTACCGAAACCGTATCTTGCGCGTTACCCTTTAAGTAATACGCCGTCCCCGCTTCCCCCTGTATTTCTCCGAGTAGCGGCTTATAGACGGAAGAAGCACCCGTCAAGGCAAACGAGAAAGAATAACCCGCCTTGCCGTCTTGCCGTCCGATTACGATTTTCCAGTCATCGTTCTTGTATTCCACGACGGCGTTCCCGTATGCGGTATCGGTCGAATAGGAAGTATCCTGCGTGACGAACCAGGTATTGGTGGTCACAAACGCCGTACTGCTTCGGAGTTCTTCTCCGACAAGACCGTACGACGTCCCCGTCAACGTCCCGTCGAATAAAGAATCGGTCATCGAAGAACCCGACGTAACCAAACCGCCGATAAGACCGCCCGCCCCGCCTTCGGCGGCGGTAATCTTGGCACTGCTGCGACATTCTTGTATTTTCCCTTGGAAATAACCGACCAAGGAAGCCACGTTTTGCTTGCCCGAAACGGTACAGCTGCTATCCAAAATCAAATTTTTCAACACGAAAGAGCTTCCCGTATAGCCGAATAGCGCAATATACTGCCCGACGGCGTCGGTGTCTTTCTTTATGGAAAGGTGTGAAATCGTATGGAATTGTCCGTTAAAGTTGCCGTTAAAGCCATAATTGTCGTGGATGCCGGAATATTTTCCGATAGGCGTGAAATAACCGTATTCCGTCATATCGACGTCTTTCGTCAGTACGAAATATTTTCCCGCATAACTGTATTTTTTCGCTACGGTATCGGACAAAACGCCCAGTCCCGCCGAAGAAGTAATACGGTAAGGATTCCCTTCGGTACCGCGCTCTTTGTCGCTTTCGTAGTCATACCCCCACAGCGGAATCTCGCTGACTTTTTGGGCGTACTCTCGGACGGAAAGGGAATGGCTTTCTCGATACCACTCGCCGATTTTCTTCGGGATAAAGGTATAATACGCATCGAATTTATCGTTATAGCCGTTATTGCCCGTCAAAAAGTCACTCTGCTCCAAATTGTTGACCGTGCTGTTCCGAATCTGCGTCGTGGTTCTGCCGAATTTGTTTTCTTGCCCGAATCCCGCATAAGGTAAAACGGAAGGAGCCGTTTCGACGTTATAATAGCTGCAGTCCGAACCTTCCGAAATGGTTCCCGACAGATAGGTGCCGACGATACCGCCGACGATAACACCCGTCCCATACTCCAAAACGGCATCCGATAAGCATGCGATGATTTTCGATGCGTCCTGCTCGTTTTTACCGACCAAACCGCCGAGAATACCGTACGAAGAATACATATAGGGATTAACCGAGCAATACTTTATCGTCCCCCGATTATAAGAGGCAATCCCGCCCAAACAAGCGTCGGCGAGTTCGGAACGAAGCACCCCCCCGAACGCACAACCGTCGACCGTACCTTCGTTATCGGCGACGATACCGCCACCGTTCTTGCCCGAAAGGACGGCGTAGACCAAACAGGCGACTACGGATGCGTAATTCTTGCCGACCAAACCGCCGACGGTCTCGTTTCCCGTCACTTTTACGAGGGAAAGACATTTCGTCACCGTACCGTAGTTTTCGGCGACCAAAGCGGCAACCGAACCATCCTGCCCGGTAACCGTCCCGCCGACGTTCATCGCCATAATCGTCCCTTCGGCGGTGAGCGTGCCGAACAGAGCCACTTCGGCGGCATCGGAAGTTATCGAAAGATTCTTGACGGCATAGTTTCCTCCGTCGTAAAAACCGGAAAATTCTTCGATGACGAAGAAAGGTCTGGATAAAGAAATATCTTTGGTTTGTCGGAAATGCAGTTCGGTTAAGCCGTTCTCGACGCAATAAGCGTCCTTCTCCGACGCATAGTTGTTATAGATTTCTCCGAAAATACGGAGTTGTTGTTCGTTTGCCAATAAGAACGGTTCTGCCTCCGTCCCTTTTCCCGCCGAAAAAACGGTATTTTTATAAATCGATACGTCTTCTTCATGTAGCAAAACGGGATAGTACCCCGCCGTCAACGAAGACAGTGAAGCTTTCCAAACGGCGGCATCCCACGTTTTGGTACCGAACGTCAAGTCGGTCGTGCTTTTCGCCGTCACGCCGTTCGTCGCGTTGCCGAGATAAACGTCGCCGTTGTAGAAAAAGTCGCCGGAAGCGGAAACCGAGCCGTTCCCCAAAATACCCGTATCGAAGGTTTCCGTCTTGACGGAAGTATCCCGTACGAAAGAACCCGAAAAATAACCGTCTTCCACCGACAGACTTCCCGCAAGAACGTTTCCTACGACACCGCCCAACGTGTTGACGCCGGTGACGGTGGATAGCACCGAAACGGCAGACAGTAAAATATCCCCTTCCGCCTCACCGAATACCGCTCCTACGTCGTACCGTCCGATAACCGACGCCGTAGACGCCACCGAAAGAACGGCCTGCCCGAAGCGGATTTTACCGAAGATTCCGCCGACCGCCGTCGTCTTTTCCGCCGCCACCGAACCGGAGTTCGACAGATTGCGGAAGGTACTGTGCTCGTCCCCGACGGTGTAGCCGAATAAACCGCCCACGTCGTTACCGACCTTGGCGGAAGTAACTTTTCCTTGATTCCGCACGCCGTTTATCGTCAACGTCCCTTGCAAAGAACCGACGATACCGCCCACACGCTCGTTCCCGCCGACGTTGGAGGCGTTGCTGCAGTCGATAAGTTCGACGACGGCATTTTCCGACGTGCCGCCCAATATGCCGCCTACGTCGTTTTGTCCGTTCACCGAATACCGCATTTGGGAAGAAGTGCCTTCGTTCAAAACGTCTACCCTTTGCAACGTGCAGCGGTCTTGCACAAAGCCCGCCAAAAAGCCCACGTAATTCCCCGAGGAAATCACATACCCGCCCAAATGCAAGTCGGTAATCGTCGCCCCTTGCAGGCAGGAGAATAACCCCACGTTATTTTGTAACGAAGTAACGGTGTACGTCAAATACTCCCCGTTGCCGTTCAAATTTCCTCTAAAAGGATTTTCGACCGAACCGATAGGATTGACGGTATTGAGTTTCAGCGAGGTTTCCAAAGAAACGTACTTGTCCATGTAGTCCTTTTGCGAAGCGTTTTCGGCAAAGAGCGACCACTGTTCCGTCGTACGAATCACAAACGGATTCGTTTTGCTTCCTTCCCCTTCGGCATACAAACCCATACGGAAGGCGTCTTTATATTCCGTTTCAAAAGTTTCACGTTTTGTCAAAGCGTCGGGACAAGGCAAGAAGCCGTATCCCACTTCGTACTCGGGAACGGTAAACTTAACTTCGTACGGCAAGCCGGTCAAACCCGCTTTCCGCAAAACCTCTTGCACTTCGCTCAAAACGGGGAACGTAACGTTTTTACTCAAAAATTGATAGGAAGAAACGTTCGTAACCGTTTCGGGGACTTTCGCCGTACCCGTTCCCACCGCAATACGGTTCCCGATGGCATAACAATCGGACACGCCGTTTTTGACGGAATCCAACGAGCCGATTACGGCACCGTATCCCGACGTCAACGTCCCGATAAACGCGGCATAAGCATAGTTGTTTTTCAAAGCAGCGGAGTTTCTGCCCACGATACCGCCGAAAACCGAACT
>DCGI01000050.1:64138-64933 GCA_002315475.1 Christensenella sp. UBA1782
CCGAACCTCTCGACTCGATGGTACCGAATCCCACGCAATACAGTATTTTTCCGTTCGAACCCGACGAGATACCGGCTATCCCGCCGAAAACCGACGACGCCGTCACTTTCCCCGTATTGACGCAGGAAAGGATAACGCCCGTATTTTCTCCCACGATACCGCCGACGTTGACGTTACCCGAAACGGCGGCTTCGTTAATACAATTCATCACCAAAGAACCGGAAGCGTTTCCGACCACACCGCCGACGGAGTTCAGACCTTGTACCGTCCCCGCCACCGTTAAATCGGTAATCACGCAATTACTGCCGGTATACCCGAAAAGTCCCGTCGCCTTATTGGTATCGATTTCGATATTCACCGTCAAGGTATGTCCGTTCCCCAAAAACCTTCCTTCAAAGGCTTTATCAAACGTCCCTATCGGGGTGTAGTCGGATAAAAGCAAATCGTTTTCCAACGACACCGTCCTACCGGCAAAGTTGTCTTCCGACTCGTTAAAGGCTTCCGCAAAAGCCGCCATGTCCTGCGACGTGGCGACGTGCAGAACGTCATCGGCAAAAGCTTCGTCCGCTCGAACCTGCACGCCCACAGGCGCAAAAGCTAAAAGCAAGATAAAACTTAATACAAGTACCCATCCGCATACGTGCGTGCGTGTAAAAACAGTAAACTTACTCATAATAAGTTTATATTATCACATTCCGCTCAAGAATACAAGTAGCAAAAGCAAAATAGTTGTTACTTCTTTGTAAAAAATCGGTTTTTCGCCGACAAAAAATTACTTCACACCCTCCGCGCTCG
>DCGI01000093.1:0-37901 GCA_002315475.1 Christensenella sp. UBA1782
GTCCTTTCAAGTTTTTTTATTTTTTTACTTCCTTTTCCGTCAAAAAATAAAAAAACTTGAAAGGACAGAAAAAAATTCCCCTTCTCACGCACAAAATTCCTAAAAAAGAATTGCTCCGTTCCGTTTTTTCGTGTACAATAGACGCTATGCTACAGATTTCTTTTTCAAGATCCGTTCAAGATCAAACCGATTTAACCGAGTACGTTCGGAAATTGGTCGGGTGCAAGCAGGTTTCTCACTTGGAAATTCTCAAACAGAGCGTTGACGCACGCAAAAAAGAGGCGGTAAAGTACGTTTATACCGTTGCGCTTGCCACCGAGAACGATGTCAAATACATAAGAAAAGATATTTCTTATTATATTAATATAGATATATCCTTAGAATCCGCTACCCCTAAAAAGAACTTTTCTCACCGTCCCGTCGTCGTCGGAAGCGGCCCGTGCGGGTTGTTTTGTGCCTTAGTTCTCGCCTATGCAGGCGCAAAACCCATCGTTCTCGAACGGGGAGAAGCGGTAGAAGAACGGGAAAAGACCATACGAAGTTTTTTTGATACGCTGGTTTTATCCCCGAACAGCAACGTGCAATTCGGGGAAGGCGGCGCGGGAACGTTCAGCGACGGCAAGCTCAACACCAATCTGCATAACGTATATATTCCTATGGTTCTGCAAGAATTCGTCGACTGCGGTGCACCGCAGGAGATTTTATACCTCGCAAAACCGCATATCGGCACCGATAATCTTCGCCTCGTCGTCCGTTCCATGCGTGAAAAAATCATTTCGTTCGGCGGTAGTTTCCTATATAACTGCACGATGACGGGGATTAAAACCGTTGCCGGACAAGTCGTCGGCGTGGAAACCACGAGCGGATTTTTTCCTTGCCGGGCTCTTTTTCTCGCCATCGGACACTCCTCCCGCGATACTTTCGAACGACTGTACGACATGGGCGTACGCATGGAAAGTAAAATTTTCAGTATGGGCGTACGTATCGAGCATCGGCAAAAAGATATAAACTTTGCACAATACGGCAGTGCGGCTAAGTACTTAGGTGCCGCCGATTACAAAATGGCGACTCGTACCGAAACGGGCAGAAGTCTGTATACTTTCTGTATGTGTCCGGGCGGCAGAGTCATCAACGCAAGCAGCGAAGACGGCGGCGTCTGCGTCAACGGCATGAGCCTGTTTCGGCGGAACGATAAGAACGCAAACAGCGCCCTTCTCGTCAACGTCGGCGAGGAAGACTGGCAAAGCACCCATCCCCTTGCCGGAATGTATTACCAACGAGAATACGAACGAAAGACTTTTGCCCAAAGCCGTTCTTTCCGTCCCGTCGTACAACTCTACGGCGACTTGTTGCAAAACAAGACTTCGACTTCTCTGGGTGGCGTTACACCGAGCCTGGAGTCGGGCTACGTATTCGGCAACCTTCGGGATTGTTTGCCCGCCGTCATCGTCGATACTCTCGTAAAAGGCATACCCGATTTCGGCAGAAAAATCAAAGGCTTCGACGCCTACGAAAGCGTCCTGACCGGCATAGAAGCACGTTCCAGTTCCCCCGTTCGCATCCTTCGAGACGATGCCTTCCGCTCCTCGCTTGCAGGACTTTACCCGCTCGGAGAAGGTGCCGGATACGCAGGAGGTATCACAAGTGCGGCAATTGACGGCATAAAAGGGGCATTTCACTACCTAAAAACGGTGTAATTATAAAAAAAAATAAATTTTTTTAGAAAAATGTAAAAAAGTTATTGACTTTTTTTGTATCTTTGTTATAATAGGGGTATCCTAAATCCATAAAAGAGGTATAAAATTATGAAACGTGACGAAAAAGAAGAAATGAGATGTATGGACAAGAAGTATCGTACATTCGGTGGTGTCCATTACTTCTTTGCTAACTTGTTCTACTGCATCCCCGTATTAGGTTGGTTCTTTGCCATCTTTGCCGCTTGCAATAAGAGCAATATCACCCGCAGAAGTATCGCCAGAGGTATGTTTTTTGGTTTGATTCTTTTCATTATTATCTGCGGTCTTATTTTCTTGGGATTGTACTTAACAATCGGTTTTGATGCAATTAAAGAGTTCGGACTTTCTTTTGTAGAACCCGGAAAGGCAATTGCTGATATTTTCGTTAAGCTTTACCAAGATGTTATGGCTGCTGTTACGGCTAAAATCGGTGCGTAATTATTGACCTAAATTTTATCACATACAACAAAAAAGGTGTCATCGTAGGATGACGCCTTTTTGTGCATTACAAGAAGTTATTATTTTTTATTGTAACTACTCTATAGAGAAACCTGCTTATGACGTTACGGAAACGGCTTGAAACCAATAATACAAACCGACGCAGACGGCGCAGGCAACCAAATTGCTAAGAAAGTTTACGACGTCGTTGTTCATCCGCTTCCAACCGGATCGGTAGACGGTGGCATGAAAGCAATGGGTTTTCTTTTCGGTGACCGTACCGCAAATCGGACAAGTATATTTCACCTGCCAAGCCGAACCGAAAAAGCTATCCGCAAGGCATCCGACCGTCGAAGATAACACGATAAAAGGAATTGCCTTGCCTTCCGCTATGCGCAAAGCAACGGCGACTGCACTTAACAGTACCGAAGAAACCACACCCGAAAGGGTACCGTACAAACTCACGCCTCCCGAAAGTCCCTTCGTTATGGGACGGAAGGTACAAATATCGATGGTTTTTCCTTGAAAGGCAATACCCGTCGTCGACGACACGCTATCTTGCAGACTTTCCGAAACGGCGACGACGTAAACCCACAAAAAAACTTCTTTTTGATATGTTGTATAAAGAAAAACAGACAGGAAAGCACAAAACCCATTGACAAACAGTTGAATAATATCCCTCGCACCTGCCTTCTGTGTCAGGTTTTCGTCGGCATACCGTAGCTTTTTCCGACAGATTTTTTCGACTACGGCGGTAAGAGCAAAAGCAAAAATCATGACGAGCAGAGCTCTTTCGTGCCAAGAAAAAATACCGAACAACAGGACGACTGCGCCGAAAAATGCGCACTTCGTGAACGATTTTTTAAGCCAAACCGCCACAAGTATAAAAACAAGTATACAAAAAATAATTCGCTGTTCGGTACTCATAACCCCACTCCCAAAAGCATCGCAACGGCATACACGCCAAAGGATACCGAATAATTATCCAATCCGTTCTCGACCAGTTCCGCTAATCCCGTAGCAATCGACAACGCCAAGTAATGATACCACAGTATCGGACAAGAAGTTACCGCGGAAAAAACGAACAGTCCGAACATGGCACCCAAAACGCACCCGAAAAAGCCTTGTACCGTCTTGTGTTTACGGATATAAATCGGATTTCGGGCATTTCCGCCCGCAATCGCCGCAACGCCGTCGCCGAAACAAAGGCAAAACACCGCTATCCCCGTACACAATACTCTTTCGGGAAAAATCAAAGAAAATATCATCAAAATCGTCATGGCGACGGCAAAATAGACCGTTCCCATGTGATTATTTCCTTCGGCTCGTTCTATCATGGTAAAAAAACCGAACCGATACGAAGCGTAATTTATGACAATAAAAGAAATCGGGATAATCAATATTTGCCAATTTCCCGTAAAAAACTTATATAAAAACAACCAAGTGAAACTGAGGAAGATATGAATCAGTTTTCGTGACAATTCTTGCGGAAAGTTCCACAATTTTTGCGCAAGTCCCACGATGCCTATCAAACAGAAAACATACCCGAAAGTTTCTAAATACCCGATACCCAAATATTCCTTATGCCGCAGCCAAAAAATCTTTCGTGCGGTGCCATTCGTTTTTTGTTTATACTTACTATATAATGTTACAATACCGAACTGTTTTTGTCAACTCTTTTATTTTTTAAGGAATATTCGAAACGCTTTGCTTTTCATCCGCAAAAACAAGAAAAATCAATTTCCCTGTCCATGTTCGGCAAAATAAAAGTATCGAGATATATCTTTTTTGCAAATTCTGCCCGATTTCCCGATAGTGGAAGATGAATTTATCCTGACGGTTTATCACCCGGATTTCCTGCATTTTACGGCTCAAACCCCAAATAAAAAACGGAATACCCGTCTTCACGACAGGTTTCTTCGGTTTTCTTCCCTTCTTGTTTTGTGACCAAGGAAAAAGCGGGATACTCTTCTCCCCAATCGGAATCCATCAATAATAACTTCTTTTCGGCTTCGTTTTTTGCGAGTATCACATAGTTATCGATGACGTCGTCCTCTTGTTCCCGTTCTTCGTCTTCGTCGTCGTTATATTGCACCCATGTCCAACCGTCCGAATTTTGATATAACCCGTCCAATGTCCGAAAAACCTCTTTTAACTTTTCCCAATCTTCCCAACCTTCTTCTCCCTGCCAAAAGGATAATGCGTCTATCCAGTCGCTGATTTTATATTTGAGAAAATCCGTAACGTCTTGATACTCCGGCAACCTCTTAAACCCGCCGTTAAGCACCCATAAATAGGTACACGCCCACGACGTCAATTCTTCGATCGAAATTTCCTCGTTTTCATATTTTTCCATTACGTTCAAAACGGTTTGCAAACGATAATACTTCGCAAACGGGTTATCCAAGTCGAATTCCATCGTGTCCAACCGAGGTGCTTGCGATACTTTTTCAAAATCGCAAGTTCCGTTTGCCACACTTTCCAAAAATTCTTTATCGTACATATTTTACCTGCTATGCTTCGTATATCTCGTTTTTCCCGAAAAACGACCTTTCTCCGAGTAAATTCCGCCCATGACAGCGGTTTTTCGCCGGGTGTTTTCTAAAATAATAAACCGAAAGCACCCGAACGAGTATAACGAAGACGTCTTATTCGTTCGGTAAATCTTTTAGGATTTCCGCCCGTACCTTGGCTTGCATTTCGATGGCTCTTTCCCACTGTTTACGGTATAGAAAATCGCCGTTTTGTATTCTCGGATAATACAGTGTTTCGGCTTGTTGATAGCACCGTAATGCCAACGGGAAATCCTGTTCCGTTCCCATTCCCGTAAAATGACAATCCCCTAAGCGAATAAAGATGTCGGCACCGCCATCTTTGACGTTATCATCGTTTAAGCCTTCCAAACAGTGTTTATAAATGCTAAAAGCTTCCTGTTCGTCCTTTTCTACGAAATAGCCGTTTTTATACATATCTCCGATTTTATACAAAGAATTGATATTTCCCGCCAAAGCTCCCTTTACAAAGTAATGAAAAGCCTTTTCGTAGTCGACTTTTCCCGTCCGACCGTAATAATAACAGTAGCCTAAATTTTCCCGAGCTTGGATACTGCCCAATTTTTCCGCTTTCTCGTAATATTTGCAAGCAACGGCATAATTCTGCACACCGCCCCTTCCGGTATAATACAAAGAACCCAGTTTACAGTAAGCGTCGGCGTTATCGTTGTTCGCCTCTTCCGCATAAATATCCATCAACAAATGCGCAACTTCGGTAGGTAACGTTGCTTTCCGCCCGTCCGCATCAAACAGTTTGTCCAAAAATTCCGTCACGTCCGTCAAGATCGTCTCATCGGAAGCAATCGTCTCCAAGATTTCCGCTGTCTGCGGATACTCCGCAGCGTCCACCTCGCCATAAATATCCTTTACTCTCTGCGTTATTTCATCAATCGTCATTTTTTTCTCTCCTATCCCGTAAATTACTCTGTTATTTGCTCTGTTTTCGAGCATCCTTTACAAATCTTTATCAGTATAACACAAGATTGCTCCGCAAGCAACCCTCGATATCGCATTTCCCTGTCCCAATGTTTTCTTTTTTTGACATAAAAAGCTCACCCTTGTTCCGGTGCGCTCCTCTTTATTTTCTACAAAACGATATTTCGTCGTATGGAAGAAAGCTACTTAAACAGACATCTTCGCCATATATCGGTTTTAATCTATCAACAGTTATTACTTCTTTTGCCGTGCCAAAATCAGCAACCTTTCCGTCTTTTAGTAAACACACGCTACTATCTAAAAATAAAGCGTGATTTGGATTATGGCTTGAAAGAATAAAAGTCCTCTTTTCTTCCTTTGCTATTTGTTTTATCAACGTTAAAACAATATTTTGGTTTTTAATATCAAGTGCAGAAGTTGGCTCATCTAAAACAACGATTTTAGTGTCTTGAATAATTGCCGAACAAATTGATACAATTTGTCTTTCACCACCTGGCAATTCGCCAAGTCTTTTATTTAATAGGTGAGCTATGTTAAATCTTTCTGCTTGTTTTTTGATTTTTTCTTTTTGCTCTTCCTTTGGCGAAGAATAAAATGCAAGTTCCGATGTTGTGCCAAAAGAAAGATAATCGAAAACTAAAAAATCGTCAATATTGCTATTCTTTTGTGAAACATACGACATTATTCTTGCCCTGTTTTTAATAGAAATTTCTTTTAGATTTTTCCCATCAACTAGTATTTCGCCACACTGTGGTGTAAGTAAACCTGCAATACATTTTATTAAAGTCGTTTTCCCGCATCCATTAAGACCAAGTAAAACATTTATTGAACCGTCTTTGCAGTGAAAATCCAAGTTATCTAACACTAACTTGTTTGAATTGTATCCAAAACATAGTTTTTTAATTTCAACCGATTGCATTTTCTCTCCTTTTTGCAACAAGAATAATAACGAATATTATTGTTCCAAATAAGCCTGTTACTGCTGAAAGCGGTATCTCTGCAGAAGTAAATGTTCTTGAAATAATATCCGTTAAAATCATAAATGTTCCACCAAATATTATTGTTAATGGAATAGATTGTTTCGTGTTCCTTCCGGTTATCAACCTAACAATATGAGGAACAACTAATCCTATCCAAGAAATTGTCCCCGAGAAAGCAACCGAGCTTGCTGTTAAAAGTGTAGATATGCCTATAATTAGTAATCTATATGCTTTATAATTTATTCCTTTAGATTGCGCTTCTTCTTCGCCAAGAGCCACAAGGTTTATTCTCCAGCGAAGAATAAAAATAATAATTGAACACACTGCCACAATAGGCAACATAATATAAACATCGCTCATTACAGCATTTGCAAAAGAACCCATAAGCCAATAAGTTATTGAAACTAAAACCGTTTGTTCGTTTGCAAAATACTTTATAAAAGATAATATCGCACTCATTAAGCCACTAACAATAATTCCTGCAAGAACAAGTGTCATTGATGACCTATTTTGAAAAATCTTTGATAATGTTAATGTTATCGTATAAATTCACATATTTACTTAAAAAGAAACTTTTAATAGTTGTAATAACTATAATTGGTTTCTTACTGTTTTTTGATGCTAAATAATTTGCATAGATTTTAGTTTCAGCATCCTTTATTTCACCATGAACACTTTGAATATACGCATCTGGGAAAAATTCTTTTGCATCTTCACTCCACTGTGAAACAAGGTGTTTATATGGAACAGCTATTATTGTAAAAATATTATTGCACTCTACAAATTCTTTTACAGAATATAACGATGTTATTGTTTTTCCTGTGCCAGTAGCCATTACAAAAAATCCTTTATGTCCATTAGCATTCCAATTCTCTTTTGCCTTATCTTGATATTCTCTCATTTTATACTTATTTTCAGGCTTTTTATAATTACCTTTATGCTCTACTCTTTCTAAAACTTCTTCAGAAAAAGCATCCATAAAATCTAAAACTTTTAATGAGCCATTTGAATTACCCCAAATCCCATCAAATTCATTTATTTCATCATCAATTCTTCCTTCCAAATCTGTCCAGCTCTTATAAACCCTTACTTTTTCATAATTAGAATTATAACCGGGTTCGCTTTCGTTGTTTGAGCCTACACAAGCAATTTTATTCCCTTGAAAATCTTCTAACAATGCAAGCTTATCGTGATACATCCCACCATTTTTTAATACAATCTTTATATCAACAATGTTTTCTTTAATTAAAAGGTAAAGAATTTTTGCATTTTCATCCGATATTTCCGATAGCGTTTTTCTAACATCATCAATAAAGCATTTCTTTGCAATTTCTCTATCATCATAACCTTCTTTTATTGCATTAATATCATCGTCACTTAACCTTGGCGATGTAGCAAGAAAAATATGACCACCATTTCTCGCCATTGTTAAAATCCCATCACCTATAAAATCCAAAGCAGAAGAGCTAAAAAAGCCAACACTACGCTTATAGGTTTTTGAACATGCTAAAAGTGGATTCAATACTTTTGAAAAAGTATCTTCCCCCACACTTTTATATGAAATTGATATTGGAATATCCTTAAAATTCATAGCATAAACTCCTTTCCAACATTTTACTTAATAACATCCATAATATCATCAAATCCACAATTTAATGCATTGCATATTTTAGCCAATGTTTCTGCATTAACATTTTCATCATTAACCAATCTGTTCATTGTATAATTACTAACATTTGCCATTTGCATTAAATCCTTCTTTTTTAGTTCCCTATCAATTAATAATTTCCAAAGTTTCTTATAAGATACTTTCATATTAAATCTCCTATTTAATAACTTTAGTATATCATAATAAATAAAGAAAATCAATATTAAATTAGTTATATCTTATTTTTCTTCGGAATTATGACAATAATCCCAATACCAGCAACGATATGGCTTTTCACAATGTTCACTTGGTTCTATAAACACTTCTTCTTTTTGAAATTTAATTTTTCCTAATCTCCAAATATTATCATCAACTTCATAAGAATATGATTTTGCTCTACTTGTAACATCTTCAATAACATAAGGATCGCTTTCGTCTTCTCCATGATAAACAATATAACAAGCTTTAATCTTTAATCCACATTTTAACAATATATATCTTTGAAAACCCACATCTTTAACAAACTGTTCTTCAACTCTTGGACAGTTTTTAACTTCATAAATTTCAAAGCCATCATCAACTTTATGCAGAATATCAACTGCACAGAAATTACCATAAAAAGAAAAAGATGCTTCGCAAATATTTACTTCACCAAAAGACAAGCATGCTTTTGTCTTTTCAACCATTTGAGAATAATCAAGCATTCCGTTTTCTTTAAGCGTAGTAACTTCAACGAAAGGACCTAATAATCCCATCGCCTTATCACCAAATTCATTGCCGGCATCTAATTTTTCTTTTACTTCCGGAGGTATAACTTTATATTCCGGTCTATGTTTATCCAACCATAACATACGAGGACATTGCATTCCTCTCATATAGTCAGTCTTCGTTATCCCCATCTTCTTCATCCTCATCATGAAATATTAGTTCATCTATAATTATCGCATCTAATATATCAGCTTTACCATCACCAGTAATATCTGGAATTATTCCGTCAAAAATCCCTTTATCATTATTTCTATTACACATTTTACTTCTCTTCCTTATAAATCTTTGATAAATTGTTTATACTGTCTATCAGTTGTTCTCTAATTTCAATTGGTTCTAATACTTGCAATTTGTTTCCAAATGAACAACACCACCCAAAGAACATTGGGCTTATTTGAACTTTCGCACTAAAAACTAACTCTTCATCATTTATTCGATTAAACTTAACTTTATCTCCAAACTTATCAAATAAATGGTCTAATAATGTTTGATTTGCCTTAAACTTAACTTCAACTTCTTCACCCTTAAACATTCCAAAAACTTCTTGTTTGTGTTTTCTAACATCTATTTTTATGTTTTTATCTATTGGTTCTATTTCTGTACGAACATTTTCCATTCTATCAATTCTATAATGAGCAACTCCTTCATGTCTCCCATCAAAACAAACTAAATAGTAATTGTCATCAGAAAAGATTGTTGCAATAGGACTAACTATATATCGTTCACCATCTCTACGAAGTTTTCTTTCATGTTTTTCATTATAATCAAAATAATTAAAAGATATTTTTTGTTTGTTTTCTATTGCATTATTTATTTCATAAATAATATAGAAAATACTTTCATTTGTGCTTTTAGTGGTATTAAATCTAACAATATTGCTTTTTAATAACTCTTTTCTATGGCTTCCACCTAAATCAGCAATCTTATCAATCAACTGTTCTGTCTTCGCTTCTGTAATACAAGATGATGCTTGAACTGCATCTAAAAGTATTCTCAATTCAGATACATCAAAACTTCTATCTTCTATACAGTAGCGATTAGGCTTTCCGGCTTCTTTCTCACATAAAATTTCATAACCATAATCATTTAAGACTTGAATATCATCAAACAATGTTCTCATTTGACATTCTATTCCCATATTATTTAACTTTCTAATTATTTCAGTAGAGTCTAAATAATTGTCGCCATCAGAATCTTGACGCAAAATCTCAAGTATTTTTATCAAACGAACTTTGCACGTTTTCTCTTGCTTCATATCTATAATCCTCCGATTATGGTAATGTTATAATTTATTATAACATAAAAACTTATTTTTGTAAATACCAACCTATGCGATTTATTGCATACCTATATTTAAAACAAAAGACACAATTAATTTTGTGTCTTCACGTAAACATTTATTATTTCTTTCTTTTTGCCAATAGCATATTTATAAATTGTTGCAGTTCCACTATTTTGACTTGATGGCATATAATATCTTTTTGATAATTGTTTTACTGGAGGAACAAAACTTTCATCATAATAAAACACACAATAATCGCTTGCATCAACCATACTTTGATTTCTTTCAATGTAAGAAGCTTTTCCACTTACATAAACACAATCTGGAGTAATAGATTCTTCAAATCCTTTTAGATGAACTTCTTTATGTAATATCATTTCCCAAGATTGCTCTGTTTCAATTCTATCTTTTTCCAAAGTAACACACTCGCTTTTTGTGTTATATGCAACTCTTACAATATTTGGATATTTCTCTTTTAGTTCTGTAACAACACTATGACATAAAGAGTCAAACTGACTTCTTGATCCAAACAAAAATCTTTCAACACCTTTTTCTTTAATAAGTGTTTCTATAATACTCGAAAGTCTATTTTTCAAAACTTCCGTTTCTTCTATTTGTCTATGACCAAAGAACGAACATGACTTCATAAAAAAAGTACCACCTCTTACGAGATGGCACTACAGAACATACCTTCTCGCATAGCGCCAACTAATTTAACAATCATCACAACAAAGCATCAGATTATTAGCGATACAGTATATTACTGCCACAAATATTTTGATGCATAAAAAGAGTATAATACTCCTCCATGTTGTGATAATATTATTTTTTGACTATTTAATTAGTTGGCATAATTATAATACCATTTTTCATTAAAAAAGTCAAATTGTCAAATATCATAAAAAAAGAATAGCCTTAACTATTCTTCCTAAACTCTTTTGGGTTTTGCTTACTTTCTTCAATTACAATGCAATTTACTTTTTTACTAATGACAGTGCAAGCATCTAATGCAATTATTCCTTTTGATATAAATGGTGAAAAGTCTGCATCAGTGCCAAACTCACTGCCTTTCCTTTCCAACTTTGCATGTCCATAAGAACAATGCCAATGTCCACAGACAATCGTTTTATTTGGCTCTTTTACGCCTTGTGAATAAGCAAGCATTCCATTGTACCATCTTGCAAATTGCCAATCTTCTTTACCCAAATTTCGCCAATTGTTATCATACTTAAAACTATCAGCAGTTCCACCATAACCACTTGCTACGCAAGGTATCCAGCCATGTGTAAAAATGTAGTTATTTGTTTCATAATAATCAACCATTTTAGGTAAAATTATTTTATAAAATTCAGTATTCTTTATTTTGTCTGCAAAAGAATCTACAAATATCTCTGCGTCAAACATGTTCATATTTGTTAATTGCAAACAAGAATCTACTGTTCCATTAGAGTAGTGATGAGAATTCATATAACCTTGTTTAGCATAATTCCAGATTCCACTCAAAAAGTTTTGGAACAAATCTTCGTGATTTCCCTTAATCAAAATAACTTGATCTTTTGCAATCAAATCACAAATAAAATCTTGCATTTTAATTGCTTCTTTACCCCTATCTAAAAGGTCTCCACAAACAATCAATGTATGAGGTTCTTTATCTTCAAAAAAACCTTTTTCTTTAAGCGCTTCCACTAAATATGTGTAAAATCCATGTGGATCAGCAATAACATAATATCTCATTATACACCTATTTCAAACCATTTATTATTGCATTAAAGAAACTATCTCTCTAATAAATAATTAAAATTAATCACTTACAGAATCATTTACTTTTGTTTTTATCTCCATATTTTGCTTTAAATTCTTTTTGTATCTTTTCATAAGTCTCCAAATTAATATATCCTTCCATGAATAATTTATCAAAAAGCTTGTATGCAACATATTCCGAATCCAGTTTATAAGGCTTTAATAATTCACTTATATTATCATTATTAATAATAACTTTATTTCCTTGCTTATCTTTATATTCCATTTCCTTAACCTCTCTATGAACTATATTTTTTCTTCATCAAGATGAACACTTTTTAACCAGTCTTCTTTTTCTTGCTTAATCTTTAAATAAATATCACTATCAGGTTCTAAACAATTTAACGCATAATTATATGATTCAAGTTTGTTTATCATTTCTAAATGCCGTTCCGCTTTAGAAGGTTTTAGGTATTCCTTGAACAATGTATAAAATCTTGCCCTACAATAAGGCTTTTTGTTTTCTCTTATACATCTTTTTACATATCTCTTCCAAGCCAAATCAATAGATACTCTATGTTTTGTCATATTAAACTTTTCCCATTCAAAATTAGGCATTTCATATTCTTCATTATAAGAACGATTTGGAAATAACATTTTCGCCAATTCATTATCATTTATACTATTTGGAACTGGTATTTGTATTCCTTTTTCTAAAGCAATCTTTATGGTTTTAATAACCGTTTTTCTTGTGCAAGAACACAACCTCGCAATTTGAGAATTGTTATTGCCTTTTGAATAATACAATAAAATACTCCTATAATCAAACATATATCTCTCCTTTCTTAATACTATTATATACTAAAATATAAATTAAGTCAAATAAAGTGTGTAACTTGCATAGACAGATATTAAGCGGCTTTTATCCATTTCCATACTCGCAGTGGTATGTAAAAATAGGCATTTTGATCGCTATACTTGCAGCATTGATTTTGGGTGTGTAACTTGTGTAGATTAACCTTTTTAGATAGTTTTAGAAGCACTAAAAATCAGCCATTTTTTGGTGTCTAATTTTTGCTTCATTTTTGCATTACGTGTTTTAAGACACGAAAAAGCCCCTCTCTGACGAGAAGGGCTAAAATATTAAAATATACTACTTTGATATTTTGTGTCAAATACCCCTATTTACGGGCGTATTTCATTTTCTTGGGTTGCGAATATTTGCTTGGGCGGCGGCAAGACGGGCAATCGGCACGCGGAAGGGCGAGCAGGAAACATAGTCTAAGCCGATCTTTTGGCAGAACTCGATGGAAGAAGGATCTCCGCCATGTTCTCCGCAGATTCCGCAATGGATTCCCGGACGAACGCCACGACCGAGCTTGACTGCCATATTCATCAATTTGCCTACGCCGTTGGTGTCCAAACGGGCAAACGGATCGGATTCGTAAATCTTGGCGGTGTAGTAGCTGGGCAAGAACTTGCTGGCGTCGTCACGACTGAAACCAAAGGTCATTTGGGTGAGGTCGTTGGTTCCGAAGCAGAAGAATTCGGCTTCTTCGGCGATTTCGTCGGCAGTCAAAGCGGCACGAGGAATTTCAATCATGGTTCCTACTTCGTACTTCAAGTCCGAACCGAGCTCCTTGATGACGGCATCGGCGGTTTCGACAACGGTCTTCTTGCAGAATGCCAATTCTTTGATTTCTCCGACAAGAGGAATCATGATTTCGGGAACGACTTTCCAGTCGGGATGTCTCTTTTGCACGTTGACGGCGGCCTTGATGACGGCTTTGGTCTGCATAACGGCGATTTCGGGATAGGTTACCGCCAAACGGCAACCACGATGTCCCATCATCGGGTTGAATTCTTCCAAACTCTTACAGAATAATCTGATTTCGGAAGCGGTTTTGCCTTGTGCGGTGGCAAGTTCTTCGATATCCTTCGTTTCGGTAGGAACGAATTCGTGAAGCGGGGGATCCAAGAAACGGATGGTAACCGGTTTACCTTCGAGTGCTTCCATGAGTCCTTCAAAGTCGGCTTGTTGCATCGGTTCGATGGCGTCGAGAGCCTTCTCTCTTTCGGCTTTGGTTTCCGAGCAAATCATCTGTCTGAACTTATCGATTCTGCCTTCGCCGAAGAACATATGTTCGGTACGGCAAAGTCCGATACCTTCGGCTCCGAGTTCGGCGGCTCTCTTGGCGTCGGCGGGAGTATCCGCATTGGTGCGTACGCCCATTGCTTTGAACTTATCGGCGAGCTTCATGATTCTGCCGAAGTATCCGCTGTTCGGATCGGCGGGAACCGTCTTGATGGCGATATCGTAAATCTTTCCGGTAGAACCGTCCAAAGAAAGGGCGTCGCCCTCGTGGAACACCTTTCCGCCGAGTTCGAAATACTTTTCTTCTTCGTGCATCTTTATATCTCCGCAACCGGAAACACAACAGGTTCCCATTCCGCGAGCCACAACGGCGGCGTGAGAGGTTTGTCCTCCGCGTACGGTCAAGATACCTTGTGCATACTTCATACCTTCGATATCTTCGGGAGAGGTTTCCAAACGAACGAGAATAACGTTCTTCTTGGCTTTGCCGAGCTTAACGGCGTCTTCGGGGGTGAACACGATGGTTCCTGCGGCGGCACCGGGAGAAGCGGCGATACCCTTTCCGACTTCGTTGTTCTTGTCGGCTGCCTTCAAACTTGCTACGTCAAAGGTCGGGTGGAGCAACATATCGAGCGTCTTGGCATCGATTTGCATAACGGCTTCCTTTTCGGAAATCATGCCTTCGTCGATGAGATCGCAGGCGATACGGATAGCGGCGGCTGCGGTACGCTTGCCGTTTCTGGTTTGCAACATAAAGAGTTTACCTTTTTCAATGGTGAACTCCATGTCTTGCATATCTCTGTAATGGTTTTCCAACGTCGAGCAAATCTTCAAAAATTGTGCATACACGTCGGGAAGTACTTTCTTCATTTGATCGATCGGCATCGGGGTACGTACGCCGGCAACGACGTCTTCTCCTTGTGCATTCATCAAAAATTCACCCATCAGACCTTTTTCGCCGGTGGCGGGATTACGCGTAAACGCAACACCCGTTCCGCAATCGTTACCCATGTTACCGAACGCCATCATCTGAACGTTAACGGCGGTTCCCCAGCTGTACGGGATGTCGTGATCCATACGATACACGTTGGCACGCGGGTTATCCCAGCTACGGAATACGGCTTTGATGGCATCGAAAAGTTGTTCCTTCGGATCGTCCGGAAAAGCCTTTCCGAGTGCTTGCTTATACTTGTCTTTGAATTGGTTGGCAAGAACTTTGAGGTCTTCGGCGGTAAGATCCACGTCGAATTGCACCCCTTTTTCTTCCTTCATTTTGTCGATAAGACCTTCAAAATCCTTCTTGGACACCTCCATAACGACGTCCGAGAACATTTGAATAAATCTTCTGTAGCAGTCCCATGCCCATCTGGGGTTGTTGGACTTCTTTGCAAGAATTTCCACAACTTCTTCGTTCAAGCCAAGATTCAGAATGGTATCCATCATACCGGGCATCGAAGCTCTGGCTCCCGAACGAACGGAAACAAGCAACGGGTTTTCTTTATCACCGAATTTCTTTCCGGTAATCTTTTCCATCTTTTCGATGTATTCCATGATTTGTGCCTGAATCTCGGGATTGATTTGTCTACCGTCTTCGTAGTACTTCGTGCAAGCTTCCGTACTGATCGTAAATCCTTGAGGAACAGGCAAACCGATATTGGTCATTTCTGCGAGGTTAGCACCTTTTCCACCGAGAATTTCACGCATATTAGCGTTGCCTTCCGTAAAAAGATAAACATACTTTTTCATTGAAATCTCTCCTGTAAAAAAAATTTTATATGCTTTTAAGCGATAATGTATTATTATAATCGCAAAACGGCTTTTTGACAAGCATTTTCACGTTGTTTATCGTGTATTACGAATAAAAAATCCTTTCGGCTTCCCGAATCGAACGAAGAGTAAAGCCAAATTCTTCGAAAAACCGCACCGAAAGAATACGCAGTGCCTCGAAAAGATCGGTATCCCGCGCGCCGACGACCCCCGAACAAGAACCGTCGGCGCCCACAGCGGAAAGAAGTGCGTAAGCGTCGGGACAGGTATCCCCCACACAGGCAAAATCCACACCGCCTTTTTCGGCACACATAACGGCGTACCATACGGCGGGATACAAATCGTTTTCGCCGTAACAGATTTCGTTGACGGCACGAAACAGCGCAATAAATTCTTCCGTCGTATCTTCTTCCTTCGCAAATACTTTCTCGGTCAGTTCCATGCAAATCATAGCCGAAGCATACTTTCTCGGGTTCGTCCAAATATCAAAAAAACAGTCAAAACTTTCGGCTCCCGTCAATACGAAATTACCCCTGCCCGAAGCAAGGGTAAACTCTCCGTAAGTCAGTACGGATGTAACCGTTTTCAGTTTGGAAGAGGGCGTTCTTACCCCTTTGGCCGTTGCGGTTATCATGCCGCGCGGAGTAAAAATAGTTAATATCCTATCTTTTTCCCGATAATCGGTCGCTCGAAGAAGGATGCCCTTGATTGTCTTTTCCATGTTCTTCCGTCAATAATCGATATAACCGATAATAACCGGTATTCCCCGTCTTTTCAAAGGCTTTCCAAAAGATGTCTCGTTTCATATATCTCTTTAGGATAGCCTATAAAAAAGTTTTTATTCTAATCTATATCTTTTTTATCGTAACCTATATCCCGCATAACGGAGTCGTTCTCACGCCAGTCCTCTTTTACCCGAACGAATACCGTCAGAAACACTTGACTCCCCGCGATTTTTTCAATATCCTGCCGAGCGTAGGTGGCGATTTTTTTAATCAAGGCACCGTCTTTGCCCAAAATAATGGGTTTATGGGCTTGCTTTTCGCAAATAATGTCGGCGTTGATGTCGATAATATCTTTTCCGTCCCGATAGGCATACTCCCGTATGTCCACGCCGATACCGTACGGCACTTCTTTATCCAAAAGACGAAGTGCCTTTTCTCGAATGATTTCCCCCGCGATAAAGCGCATGTTTTTATCGGTATAACTGTCGTCGTCGTAATACTTTATCGTATCGGTCAACAATTTTTTGATTTCTTCCAACAGCGGTTGCAAATTCCGTTCTCGCAAAGCCGAAATCGGCACGACGGCGGTAAGATGTTGCATGGCGTTTAATTGCGTCAAAATTTCCATCACCTTATCTTTCGTGATATGGTCGACTTTATTGACTGCCACGACGACTTTGAACCCTGCATTGGTATAACCGACGATATTGGCTTGATCCTGCTCCAAATACCCCTTTTCGCCGTCGATAACGTATAAAATACAATCGATACCTTCGGTGGCGGAAGCGGCACTTTTCATCATATAGTCCCCCAAAGAGTTCTTCGGCTTATGCAGTCCCGGCGTGTCGATAAAAACGATTTGACAATCTTTCTCGTTATAAATCCCTTTTATTTTGTTTCTCGTGGTCTGCGGTTTCCAACTGACGATGGACACCTTTTCTCCGACGACGGCGTTGATTAAAGTGCTTTTTCCGGCGTTCGGTCTGCCCATGACGGCAACAAATCCCGAATGAAAAGCAACGGGTTTTTCTTCGGTTTTTTCTTCGGTAGATTTTTCAAATCCTTTTTCCCGCGTTTGCCCGACGGAGAGCAAGATTTCTTCGGCAAGTTCCTGCATTTCCCTTTCTTTTTCTTCGGTGTCGTGGTCGTAGCCGAACAAATGGAGCATACCGTGACAACAGAGAAAGGAAACCTCCCTTTCGATACTGTGCCCGTACTCTTCCGCCTGTTCTTCCGCCCGTTTCCGGCAAATAAAAATCTCTCCGAGCAAAACGGCACCGTTCTCGGGGTTCACGTCGTCGGGATAGTCCTCTTTGTCAAACGGAAACCGAACGTCCGCCAAATTTTGAAAACTCAAAACGTCGGTAACCTTATCGATACCGCGTTCTTCTCGGTTGAGCGTTTGGATTTCTTCTTCGTCGGAAAGATTGATTTCCACGTCGATATCGTCGGGATTGACACCCAACTTTTCGCAAGCGGCACTCGCCGCGTTGCGTAATTCTTCTTCATACTTTTCTGCGTAAACCTGAATCACTTTGTATATTTAATCCTTTGATGATATATTCCCGGTATTTTTCGTACCAACGTTTCTTCAATAACGGTAAAATCCCGTAAAGTCAACGGACAGTCGGAAAATTGTCCGTTCTCCATCTTATCCATAATCAATTTATGAATAAACGCTTGCCGTTCTTTCTCGTCCTTTTGCATCCCTTCCGCACGCGTAGCCGCCTCTACCGTATCCACGATCATGATGATGCCGCTGATTTTCGTAGAAGGTTTGGGACCTTTATAAGAATAATCGTAAATACTGACTTTCTGTTCGGTCATCCCCCTCGTCTTATTGAGGAAAAAGGTGACCGGTTGGTCGCCGTGATGTTCTTCGGCGATGCGTGCCACCGCTTCGGGCAAACCGTTTTTCCGGATGGTATCGGCACCCGCTTTTGTATGTTTGGTAATAATCGAAACGCTCACTTCGGGAATATAATCGTCATGCGGATTATAATCCGTTTGATTCTCGGTAAAACAAATAGGTTCTATCAACTTGCCGATATCGTGGTAACAGGCTCCCGCCTTTGCCAAAGCGGCGTTTTCCCCGATGGCTTTGGCACAGTCTTGCGCAAGGATGGACATGGCTATCGAATGGTTATACGTTCCCGGAGCTTCCGAAGCGAGGCGTTCCAAAAGGGGAGCCGACGGAGAACAGATTTCTTCCAAACGGAAACTGCTGTACATACCGAAAAGAAATTCGAAAACCGGTTCCAACAACATGAATTCCGCCAAACCGATTAACACCGAAGCAAAAGAGAAAGCACCGTTCACCAAATAGGTTCTCCAGCCGTCTACCGAACCGAAAGCGGTAAAGAGAACGGCGAGCGGTAACGCTACGACAAGTCCTACCAGACACGCAATAGACAAAAAAGCACCGCGTGTATACTTCGTCTTGGTGGCAAGGACGATACAATTTCCCGCGACGGCTTGCACCGTCATGGACGCAATCAACGTGAAAGTGTCGACGGAGGGGTTCATCGCCGAATAGCAGAAAAAGAACAAAACGGGCAAGACCGAAGCCACCAACGAACCGAAACGGTTATCAATCAAAACCGAAACGAGCAAACCGCAGAAAAGAAGCGGCATCACGTAAGGCGTCAGTACCTGAGAAAACAACGGAGCGGTACAAAAAGAAAAAAGAACGGTCAACCCCGTCAACAACGTAGAACTCTTGCGAAGGAAGACTTCCCGATTATGGACGAACAAATACCCCGAAAAGAAAGAGAGGGTAAAGAACATCAAGACGCCCGTCAAGGCGTAATCCGACGCTCTGCCGAAAATCTCCGGTAAAGAATCGTCGCTGACCAAGAAAAAAGACAATGCCGTCAAAAAAGGGATCGTAAAGGAAAAAACGGCGTTCAAAGCCAAAGAAAAGCACCAAGCCTTTCTAAGCTTTTTATTCCTTTTCAAAATCTTTTCGTCGGTTTTTTTCATAGCACGCCTTTCCTCTCAAGAGGATAATTTTATTCTTATTTCATAGTATATATCCAAAACGGTCGTTTTGTCTACTGTTTTTACAAAAAACCATGTTTTTACTTTTTCACAATCGCTCGGAAGGGAATTGCACAGTTTTTCGGTTTCTCGAGAAATTATCTCTTCTTTATTTTTTTCAAAATTCACCTCTTTTTCAATTTCTCGCAATTCGTAATAGACGGTCTTTTTCGTGTAAATCGGAACGGAAAAGGGTAATAAAACTTGTTCCTCTTCTTTCTCGAATAACGAAAAAGCACCACAACCCGACGACTGTCCGTATTCTGCGACGCTACGCCCCGTCCGCTCGGTGACGATCTCCGTCGGCATGTAGACAAGACGGCGTCCTATCCAAGCCCGACCGTAAACTTCCCCTTCGCATCCCTCGTCGGTTTTGCGAATAAGTACCTCCCCTTTCCGAACGGTATCTCCAACCTTTTTGCGGGCTTCCCCCCGAAACACCGTCACCTTTTCCAAAACGCCGTCAAACAGTGCCACGATGTCTTTTTCTTCCTCCTCGCCCCGAAGGGGAAGTTCCTCTCGAACCTCCACGCAAAGAACGTTCCCTTGCAAAAAAACCGAAGCGTCGGCAATGCCGTCCACTTTGCAAATCCTTTTTTTCAAACAGGAAAGTTCCACTTCGCTACGGACGGTCGGGAAGGAAATTTCTTCTTCAATTACTTCGTTTAGGATATCGGAAGACACGTTTTCGTTACCCGTAACCGTGTATCTCGTAACGGAAGTACCGTAGATAAACAAGGCAAACCCAAATAATATCAATCCGAAAAATATGCCGGAACGAGCACCTGCTATCTGCAGAAATCCCCGAAAAGACAAGTCTTTCACAACCGCAACTTTTTTGCCGTTTTTTTGTAACAGTTCTTGAACGGCGGGATAATCTTCTTTGTCGACGGTAAAAACCGTTTCCCGTCCTTCCCGAATATTCCGCAAGGAAATCCCTCGTAAAGAAAGCAGCGACAGCATGGAAACCCTTGCGTCGGTTTTAACGATTATTTTCGCCATTATCCGCCCCCACGCATAGGATACGCCCCCGAACGAACAATTCGTCCGAAGAAATCTCGCATACCTTCAAACGTTCTCCTTCGATACGCATTCTTTCTTTACCGAAGCGGAAAACCACGACGGTATCCGACGAAGAAAGGATACCTTTATGCCCTTCGACAGCCACACCCTTTTTACCGAAAACCGTAATTCTGGGCAAAGAATCTTCCATAGAAAAACCAAGCCGAAATATCGACTCTTCCAAAAAACTTTGCATAGAATACTATATGCAAAAAGGAACGATTCATACAAAAAAACTAAAGATTTTTTCGAAGTTTCTCTAAAATATTTTCAAACCGTTCGGGTAACGGACAAGAAAAAGTCATTCTCTCCCCCGTCGACGGATGGGTAAGTTCCAGTTTATAAGCATGCAAAAGTTGTCCGTTTAAGTCAAATTCTTTTTTACCGTTATAGACGGGATCGCCCACGACGGGATGCCCCATAAATTTTGCGTGTACCCGAATCTGGTGGGTTCTGCCGGTAGCAAGTTTGAACTCGCATAACGTGTATTTCCCGAACCTTTCCAACACCGTGTAGTACGATAAAGCCCTTCTGCCGTCGGCACAAACCGCCATTTTTTTGCGGTCGGTTTTGCTCCTTGCGATAGGTTGGTCGATTTGACCGTTGTCTTCTTTGATATTGCCTTCCAACAAAGCGAGATAATACCGCCCCGCTTCTTTTTTTTCGATTTGCGAAGCAAGCGAAACGTGAGAAAGGTCGTTTTTGGCGACCACCAAAAGTCCCGACGTATCTTTATCCAAACGGTGGACGATACCCGGACGAAAGACGCCGTTGATGCCGCTTAAATCCTTCACGTGATAACAAAGCGCATTGACGAGGGTGCCTTTGGGCGTCCCCTGACAAGGGTGCGTCACCATCCCCGCACGCTTATTGACCACCACCAAATCACTGTCTTCGTAAACGATGTCGAGCGGAAGATTCTCGGGTTCGGCACTGACGAGGACGGGTTCTTCCGTAAGCACTTCGATTTCTTTCCCGCTCGGCACGACGGTACCGCTTTTGACGATTGCTTCGCCGTCGACCGATACGCATCCGTCGTCTATCAACTTCCGAACGTGCGAACGCGTCCATTCGCTTTGCGAAGCGATAAGTACGTCCAATCGAGTTTTTCCGTCACCCGTAAAATTACGCCCGTCCATTTTCTTCTTCCGCAGTATCTTGACTAACTTCTGCGGTTTGTACTTCCGTTTCTTGCGTTTTGGTGTCCTCTTTTTGTGCTTTTGCCGCAGCAAGTTTCTTTTTACGGATTTCCTCTTCTTCCTTACTGTAAAAGAAAACGATATAAATAATCAACACGATTGTACCGACCGTCAAACAACTGTCGGCGAAATTAAAGACGGCAAAATCAATCAATTCAAAGTAAATAAAATCTCTCACGTACCCCAGTGTAATACGGTCAATCACGTTTCCGAAAGCACCCGCCGTAATCAAAATCAACGAAGAACGCAACCACAGATTGCGACGATTGTAGGAATAAAAAATAAAGAAAAACAAAAACAGTCCGCTGATGAACGACACGACGGTAAGATATTGCGTTTGTCCCGACAGCATCCCGAAACTTGCCCCCGTATTTTGAACGGGAACCAAACTGAGTACTCCGGCGATAATATCGATTTTTCCTTGTTCCAGACAAGCACCGTATACGTACTTTTTCGTAAGAAGGTCGACGATAATCAAAACCAAAACGATAGCCGTCTCGATACCGCACACGCCCCAACGCTTTTTGTTGCGGATTTCTCTCGCCAAGTTTATCTTGGTTTCCGCAAGCACTTCTTTTCTGCTCTTTTTCTTTTCTTCCATGGTATTTTTCTCCCTATTTTTTTCTTCCTAAGGCGGTGATGGTCACACCGTCGGGAATCAGTAAATACTGTTTATCTCGCACTTTGCGAACGGAACCGCATAAGGCGAACATGACGCCGCCCAAAAAATCCAACATTCGTTGTGCGACGGCGTACGGCACTTCTTCCAAAACGATAAGAACGCCTTCTTTGTTCTGCACCCGATCGACGATTTCTTCCACGTCGGAAAACTTTTTCGGACAAAATTCTCTTACTTCTTTTTTTATCGTAAACATCCCGTCTTTTTCTTTGGTAGGCGCGATGATTCTCATACCGAATAGTTTCTCTCCCCGAAAATGGCTCTCCCCACCCGCACGATATTGGCTCCGCAGGCGGCGGCAATCAAATAATCGTTACTCATCCCCATGGACAAATAGCGAAAGGTATCCGAACGATAGCGAGCAAACTTTTCGTACACCGACGAGAAGATTTCTTTCAGGCGACTTTCCGAAGCGTCCAACGGCGCAACCGACATCAATCCCTGCACGCAAACGCCGTCCGCTTTGGCGATTTCATCCAAAAACGCATCGACTTCTTCCAACGGGATACCCCCTTTGTTTTCCTCGTTTCCGCCGTTGATTTCCACCAAAATGTTCTGCACGAGCTTATGTTTTTGGGCTTGCTTGTCGATTTCTCGTACCAATTCCATACGGTCTACGCTGTGGATTAAGTCTACTTTGCCGACGAGATACTTCACCTTATTGGTCTGTAATCTGCCGATAAAATCCCATCGAAATTCGGGGACGTACTTTTCCGTCAACTCCTGAACCTTGTTTTCACCCGCTCCCAAACACAAACCCGTTCCCATACAAACCCTGATTTCGTCGAGGGTTCTCGTCTTGGTTGCGGCGATGATTTCGGTTTCTTTGTTGACAAGGTCGAGTTCCTTTCGGATTCCTTCCAAAGCCTGAACGATTTCCATACCTGTTACTATAGCATATTCCCCGTTTTTTTTCAATAATTTTCGCTTTCTTCTTCGAAGATTTCAATTCTGTTTATGCTTACTTCGTAGGCGGTACGTTCTTCACTCTCCCCCGTCTCCTTGACCTTTTGATAATTTCTCGATTGAATTCTGCCGTTTAGAGATACTTTCGTACCTACCGGCAAGTCCCGCATAAACCTTGCGTTTCTACCCCATGCGATGCAGGGCAAATAGTCGCTCTTGTTGTACGCCCTGTTGACCGCCAAAAGGACGTCGCATATCTCTCTTTTGAACGGCGTCATCCGATAAACGGGTTCTTTACAGACGTATCCGATAATGTCAATGGAATTCGGATTGCGGCTTTCGTCGTTTTCCAAAATTTCCCGCACGAAAAGCGTCAAAAGCAACTTGCTTTTTCCGTCGGAAAGCTTGTTATAGCTCCGCAACTGCCCCAAAAACGTAACCGTCATACCTACCTGCAAGTCGCAATCGGCAAAAAGTCTTTCGCTGACGGTAAAAGGAATATCGTCGTTCTGTTTGCTGAGCCGTTCCACCGAAAGGGTGCTTTCGTAAAAACCTTCACCGTACATCTGATGGGTATATCTCGGTTCTTCGACGATGGTGCCGCTGACAACGGCGACGTTGTTGTTCAATAGTTCATAATTCATTTTTTGTACTCCTTACGTTGATTTCGTTTGTGTTCCGTTATTGTCGATTTGATAGTTTTCGGTTAGGACGAGCTCGTCGATTCGCACGAAGGACAGTCCTTTATTTCGGACGCCCATAATAATGGTGGGCAAAGCTTCCGCAATGTGGTCGCTGTTGTTGTGACAAAGAATAATGGAACCTTTATGCACACGCGACAGAATCCTTTCGGTGATTTGTGCGGCACCGATTCCTTTCCAGTCCAAACTGTCCACGTCCCACTGCACACCGGTCATGCCCACGTCGTCGAGCGTCCCGATGAGGGTATTATTATAGTCGCCGAACGGCGGGCGAAAGTACTTCGGTCTTGTTCCCGTCAGACGTTCGATTTGCGTATTGACCGCTTCCACCTGCTCTTGCATTTCCGCCGCACCGATTGAAGAAAAACGGGGATGGTCTTTACTGTGATTTCCGATTAAATGCCCACGAGAAGCGATTTCCTGTGTCAGTTCTTCGTTGGCATCTATCCAAAACCCCACCAAAAAGAAAGTGGCTTGCACTTGGTAGGTATCCAAAATATCGAGGATGCTCCTCGTTTTGTCGCTACCCCATGCGGCGTCGAAAGTGAGTGCCACCTTGTCGGCATCGGTTTGAACCGAATAGACGGGAAGTAATTTTTGTGCCGAAGCTTCTCGGCTTTGCACCCCGACGACGCAACCTACGGTTACCGCGGTCACCAATGCGACGCAAAGCACCGCCACCAAAATAACCTTTCCTTTTTTGACGACTACAAACATTTTCTCTTGCTCCTTGATTGTACAATACCTTGCTCGACGAATTTTGTCTTGCTTTGTCGATTTTTATCCGATTTCAGCTCCTTTTCCCGAACGGAAGAAACCTACTACCAATGTATGAACCTGTTTTTCCTTTTATGATTGCCGGAGAAACGAAATCCCTCTCTTTCGCCTGCTTGTTTTTCCGTTCTCTTTTATAAAAATTCCGCCAAACCTACCCGGAAACGTAAAACCCGTTCGGGTTCGACCATAAAACGACGGCATCTTCGACCGTTCCGAAAAATTGAATTTACGTTAGCAAAAAATAAAAAACGGACGTGCGTTTTTCACGTCCGCGAGTAAAAATATCGTTCGTTTATAAAGCGGTGGTAACTTCAAAATTTTTCTATACAAAAAATAAAAAAGAGGCGACCGTTCGAGTCCCTCTGTTTTTTCGTACGCCCATGTCCCGTTCTTGAAAAAGGGAGTCCTTCCCTTTCCGGAAACTACTTTGTTGTTATCTACCCGTCCGTAGGTTGCTTACCTGCGTTTTTAATTGTTTCTGCCGGCAATATCCTTGCGATAGTGCATCCCCTCAAACGAAATCTTTTCAATGTTTTTGTAGGCTTTCTTGACGCAGTCTTCCATGTTGTCGCCCCAGCACGCCACGCTGATAACTCTGCCGCCCGACGTCTTTAATTCTCCGTCAATCAACTTGGTTCCCGCATGGTACACGCTGACGTCTTCGTCGATAGAACCGATAGTCAGTTTGTTAAACTTAGAATACTCCAAAGGATAGCCGCCGCTTGTAGCCACCACGCAAACGCCGCATTTGTCGGACATTTCTATTTTTCCGATACGCCCCAAATCCCCGTCGATGACCGCTTCGAAAATATCCAACAAAGGTGTTTGAATCTGCGAAAACAGAATTTGACTTTCCACGTCGCAAAAACGGCAAATAAAATCCACCGCCTTGATACCGTTTTCGGTGAGAATCAAGGAAAAACCGAGCACCCCTTTATAGTCGATACCTTCCTGTTTTAACGCCTCCAACGTCGGCACAAAAATCTTCTCGTAGGCTTCCCGTTCCACTTCGGGCGTATATAAAACCGCAGGCATGGAAGCTCCCATTCCCGCCGTACTCATACCGACGTCCCCTTCGTAAACTCGTTTATAGTTATTTACGGCACGAAGCGGATAAATGCTCTTTCCGTCCGTCAAGGTTAAAACGATAACCTTATCCCCTTGTACAAACTCCTCAATATCCACCTTTTTACCGGCATCGCCGAAAAGCTCGGCTATCATGACGTCGTAAAGATTGTTTTCGGCTTCCATTTGATTACGGGCAAAAATAATACCTTTTCCCGCCGTTCTGCCTTCCGTCTTGATGACGAGAGGATACTTTTGCGTTTTTATATACTTTTTTGCTTTCAAATAGTCGTCAAACATTTTATGTTTGGAAGAAGGAATACCGTATTTTTCACAAAGATTGTGACAGAATTCTTTACTGCACTCCATTAAAGCACCTTTGGAACAACAACCGAACGCACGATGCCCTTTCTCATTCAAAATATCGACCAAACCGCCCAAAAGGGATTCGTCCGGACTGACCACCGTCAATCGGATATTGGGATTATCGTCCAAAAATTCCAAAATACCGTCAAAATCGGTGACGCTCTTGTTGATGCAAGTGGCTATCCCCGCCAGACCGCCGTTTCCGGGAATACAAAAGATATTATCGACTCTCGGATCTTTTTTGAGTTCCAAAGCCAATGCGTGTTCTCTTCCTCTCGAACCAATCAACAAAATATCCATGTTTTCTCCCGTCGTAATATTTTCATATTACGTTTATCAAAAGTAGGTCTAAAGAATAACACAAAAATGACGATTCGTCAAGTATGAAATTGTGCAAAAGCACTACATCCGCATGGCAAAACTAACCCGTCTCGGCAAGGAAGACCGATTTCGTCGGCGTCGGTTTCGTGCGGCATGTCCTTGAACACAATGTCAATAATGTTTTTCATGACCGTCGGTTGGGAACCCGTCGTGTAAGAATTGATTAAAAAGAACAGCGGCGTATCCTTCAACACCCCTTTCGTCAACTCGACAAGGTCGAAAATCTTGTCCTCCAAACGCCACATTTCCCCTTTCGGCCCCCTGCCGTAGGCGGGAGGATCCATTAAAACGGCGTCGTATTTTCTGCCGCGACGGATTTCCCGTTCCACAAATTTCACACAGTCGTCCACGATAAAACGGGCGTGCGAAAGGTCGGCATGGGACAAGTCGCAGTTGGTTTTTGCCGTTTCGCACATGGCTTTTGCCGCATCGACGTGACAGACGTCGGCACCCGCCTTTAAGCAAGCCACCGTGGCTCCCCCCGTATAACCGAACAAATTCAATACGCTGATTTTCCTTGCGGCTTGCGAAATCAACGACGTCATTCTGTCCCAGTTTACCGCTTGTTCGGGAAAAATGCCGATGTGCTTAAAATTCATCAAACGAAGCTCAAACGTCAAATCCCGCCAATGCACGTAAAACTTTTCGGCTACGGGAACATTCTTTTGCCAAGCACCGCCCCCCGTCGAACTACGCGTATAAACCGCCGAAAGACCTTTCTGTTTTTCCAACGGGAAAGGGGGTTGCCAAATCACCTGCGGATCGGGACGCAAAAACGTGTATCCCGCTATCTTTTCCAATTTTTGACCGTCTCCCGTCGTCAAAATTTCATAATCTTGCCATTCCTTGTTTATCTTCATACTCTGAACACCTTTTTTTCAATTTCTTTTTTATAAATCTCGGTCGGAATCCCCATACGTTCCATGCGTTCCACGTACCGTCCGGCTCCGATATAATCGCCGGTTTGTAACAGGGAAAGAACGAGCGTCTGCAAATCCGAACCGAACTCCGAACGAATTTCTTTATCGATTTGCCGAAAAACAGGGATAGCGTAACCCGTCGCAAACCCTTGTTCACACACCGAACCCAGTCGGTTCAGCTCTATCGTTTTTCTGCCGATTTCGGGTATATCTTCCCACGCTCGCATCCCTTTCCGAAAAGCGGTATAATCGTCTTCCACCTTTTCAAGCGTCAGTTTATACCGATTGTTTTGATAGGAAAAACCGAACGGAATACCGTATTTTTGCAAAGTTTTTCGAAGCAAATTGTTGGTCGTTTTCAAATTGTTGACCGAAGAAGAATAGACGTATCCGTCCCAAAGATTCTCCAAAATACGGTTTCGGTCGATTCCGTCGGGAAAAAGAAGATACAACAAAAAAAGCTCTTTGCATTTTTTGGTTTTCCAAACGATTTCTTCTTTATCCAAAAATACCAGCGGTTCCCCGAAAAACCGCACCCGCACCGTTTTTTCGGATATTTGATTTTTCTTACCGGAAACCCTTTGCAGTTCTAAAAGAAAATCGGGGCAAAAACCATGTGCGTCGGCAAAAGTAATCAAAGGTAAAAAGCAATCGTAAAACGCCATAACGATATTCGTATACCCGTACTTTTTTATATAGGAAAACAGCGATTCTATACTGTTTTTTTGTGAAAGAACACTGTCGGAATTCAAAATACAGTTACACTCCACCGCATGATAAAGAAGATGAAAAACCGAACTGCCGAAGCTCGATTCGTCGATCTCCGAGAGTGTTTTCATCGCCGCGCTTTTATCCCCTTTTTTCCATTGGGAATAGGCAAGTGCCGTCGCAAGGCAGGCTCCGCCGTCCCCTTTTTCAAAGGCACATCGGTACCCGAAAAACGACGCCATTTTACCCCCCCACTCCGCACTCTGTAATTCGGAATACAAGATGCTTTGAAAGGCTTTCGAAAGGAAGTACTCGGAATAGTATCTCTCTTCTGCTACTTTCAAAAGATTTTCTCCCGCCTTTACTTTATCGCCACGCATCATTTCAAATACGGTACAAAGCAAACGTTTCTCCGACGACTCCCCTTCGGCGGCAATCAGTTTTTCGATTTCGTCAATCTCGCTGCCAAAGCAAAAACGCCAAGTTTGGACACAGTTAAATCGGTAATAGGGATACATTTCTTTGATTTTTCGTAAAAACTTCGCACTCTTTCCGTACTCGCCGCTCATCGCTACGACGTCGGAAACGTTTTCCAAAAAACTGCAAAACAGAAAGTGCTTATCCCACCTTCCGCAATCGGAAATCCCTATGCACTTTTCATAAAAAAACGGATGCGAATAAAGTTCTCTTTTCTGTTCGTACGAAAGATATCGTATAAAAGAAATATCCCTTAAAAACGTTTCTTCGTCCGCCGTAGACATTTCGTCGATAAGACTCCCGAAAGCCTTTTCTTCCCGTAAACACAACGAGTATACTCTTTGTGCGATTTTGTTCTTCGGATAAACCGTTTTTACGGTTTCTTTTCGTGTGATATGGCGAATCAAATCGGAATAGTCTTCTTCTATTTTTTCTTTCGTCTTCTTATGAAAAATCGAAGACAGAGCATACTCCGAAAAACCGATTTCAAAAAACCTTTCGGCTGCTTTTTCCAAGCCTTCGTTCCAACCGTATTTGATGCACTTTTCCAACACGATTTCTATTTTGCCTACTTTTAACAGATAGTTTATATAGTCGTTTTTCGACTTATTTTCATCATATTTCGGTAGATTTAACAGAACGGATACTTTCGGATGAATGTAAAAAAGGTTATCGACTTTCAAAATCAATTTTCGATTTTTACGATAGATTTCCATCAGTAATTCTTTCCCGCCTGCATACAAATAATCGCAAAAATCTTCTTCCACCACTTCAAAACTCGCTATCTCGGATAGGAAATCTTTTTCTTTTTCGGAAAATTCTACGCAAAAATCATCGTCGTTTTCTTGTTCCGACAAGGGTATCACACGAGGAAATCTCTCTCCCGTCATGGCATAGGATATGGGCAAAAAGTTTTTTGCGACCAATACTATTTTCAGGTTTTCCGGACAGTTTTCCAATAGAAAACGCAACAGGGAAAAATTCCTTTCTTCGCAGTATTCTTCCATACTGCCCAGAATCAGTAAAACGTCGTTTTTGTACGTCGCTACGGTTTCCAATATCTTTTGCAAAACCACTTTTTCTCCGCTGATGGGTTTACAACAAAAATAGGAAAGATATCTTCTTTTTATTTCTTCCCGAAAGACCGCTTTCCGTAAAAAATGGTAGACGAAATTGCTTTCTCCCTGTGCTTTCACGTCCCACACGAAAGAATACCGATAGTTATTGCATAATTCGGGCAAAAAGTCCAAATGGATACTGTCGGTAGGCGAAAGCAGGAACACCGGAGCGTGTCCCGACATGATATCGTTGATGATGCGATTATTCTTTTCGTCGTTTATTGTCGTCGCCATGGTATTATGGTAAATCAACGGTAAAATTTTGTCAAGAATTTTGTCGTGTTTCGATAAAACTTACGTAATTCCTTTGACTTCATTCTAAAAGAATGGTAATCTTATATTTATCAAAAAAATTACCGAAATTCCGGAGGAAAATTATGAAACAATACAATGTCGCGGTAGTCGGTGCTACCGGTATGGTGGGAAACAAATTTTTACAGGTACTTTCCGAAAAAAAGCTTCCCGTTGCCAACTATTATCTTTTCGCATCTAAAAAAAGTGCGGGCAAACAAGTTGATTTTTTAGGCAAGACCTATACCGTCATCGAATTGACCAAAGAAAATATTTTAGATAAAAAAATCGATTTCGCTCTTTTCAGCGCGGGCGGTTCCACTTCCAAAGAATTTGCTCCCGTCTTTGCCGAAAACGGCACCGTCGTTATCGACAACTCCAGTCAATGGCGTATGGATCCCGACGTTCCGTTGGTGGTACCCGAAGTCAACCCTTCCGCCATCGCCGCCCATCACAACATCATCGCCAACCCCAACTGCTCCACCATTCAAGCCGTCGTCGCCTTGAAACCGTTACACGAAAAGTTCGGCATCAAGCGCGTCGTTTATTCCACCTACCAAGCGGTAAGCGGAGCGGGCGTAGCCGGCTATAACGATTTGGTCAGTCAAGCCAAAGAAGGCGAAACCACGAAATTCCCCTATCCGATTTTCGGAAACTGTATTCCCCATATCGACGTATTCCTTCCCAACGGTTATACCAAAGAGGAAGAAAAGATGATTAACGAAACCAAAAAGATTTTGGACGACTACGATATGAAAATTACGGCGACCACCGTTCGTGTTCCCGTTCGTTTCGGGCATAGCGAATCCATTAACGTAGAATTCAAAAAGCCTTGCACTTTGGAAGAAATCCGCGAAGCTCTCGCGCAACAAAAAGGTATCGTTATCGTCGACGACGTTGCGCAAAACAAGTATCCCATGCCTTTGTATGCCGAAGACCGCGACGAAGTTTTCGTCGGACGTATCCGTTTGGACGACACCGTAGAAAGCGGTTGTAACCTTTGGGTTGTCGCCGACAACATTCGCAAAGGCGCCGCAACCAATGCCGTCCAAATTTTGGAATACATGATTGCCGAAGACAATAAGTAAGCCATGAAAATACTGATTTACGGCGTCGGCGGTACGATGGGACACTATGTTCGCCTTTCTGCGGAAAAGACGGACGACATTCAGGTTCTTTGCGGCGTAGACAAGTTCTACACCGGAAACGAATTTTCTTTTCCCGTATATAAAAGCACTGCGGAAATAGCCGAAAAACCCGATTGTATCGTCGATTTTTCGGTTCCGCAAGGAATCTACGACTATTTGCCGTATGCCGTACAAAACGGCATTCCTTGCGTCATAGCTACGACGGGATACTCCGAAGAAGACTACGCCTTTATTCGACAATGTTCCGAAAAAATTGCCATTTTACAATCGGGCAATCTTTCCGTCGGCATCAATCTTTTGCTCCGTTTGGTAAAGGAAACCGCCGCTTTGCTCGGCAATTCCGCCGACATCGAAATCGTGGAAACGCATCACAACAAGAAGAAAGACGCCCCCAGCGGAACGGCATTACTCCTTGCGAACGGAATCCGTGAGGTGCTACCCGACCATGAAAATCATCTCGGTCGTGCGGGCGTAGGCAAACGGGAGAGGAAAGAAATCGGCATCAGTGCCGTACGAGGCGGTACCGTCGTAGGGAAACACGCCGTATCCTTTTTTATGGACGGAGAATCGATCACCCTTTCGCACGAAGCCGAAAATAAGTCTATTCTTTCGGACGGAAGTTTGACGGCAGCTCGTTTTATCGTCAAGCAACGTGCCGGACTGTATAGTGCATCTTCCATGTTTTCTTAAATAAGTTTTTTCTACAAAAAAAAGTCATAGACGCTCGGTCTATGGCTTTTTTTAATAACGTTTTTGGGGGAGTTGCAAACGGTCTGCTACGACCGCACGTTCCGTTCCAATATCTGTAAATCCCTCGTAATTGAACGCTCCCGTTTTTATTCTTGCGCTTGCAATTCCAATGCGTATGCACTCTTGGTTAAAAACTTACTTGTTTCCACGTTTTGTAATTTTGCATTCACTTCGGATAGATAAGCATCGCCGTCCTGCAATACCGAAAGGAAGGACACGTCGGTATCGAGATGGACGATGACTTCGTTCATCGATACGAAGTCTTGATATTCCTGAACCCCTTCCACTTCTAACAAGTCTTCTTCGACAAGGCTGTTTCCGTACTTGCCGACGTCGTAAAAATTATAAAAAACTTTGGTAAAGAAATCTTCGGTAATCAACAAAGTAATCGACTTTTCGGTAAAAGAGATGCTTCTGAAAAAGTAAGCGAGCATTTCCAATACGTCAAAGGTCGCCGTCCCGCCGAGGTTATTCTGTAACACTTTGTATACGAATTCTCCCAAATCGCCCAAATAAAACGCGGCGATACATTGGCAGGTTCCTTCCTCTTGGGAATAGAGGTAGACGGTATTCCGATAGAAATACAATCCGCGTAGCAGATTACCTGTTTTATTGTCGATATACTCGATTAACAAATAATCGTTTATGCCTTCCCCTTGAAAAATCTTGGTTACCGCCTTAAACGTGGTATCTTTGGGTTGCGGAACGCCGTCTTCGTATTCCGTCAACGGAAATTCCATGCAGAACGACGCTTCGGTAAAAGCTCGATATTTGCCCTGTTCCGTCTTATCCTTGACAAAAGGAATCGACAAAGCGGAATAAGCGGCGGCCGTGTTGTTGACGTCCATTCTCGTCAAGTCCAACGTGATAGACAAATCGTTTCCGTCAAACAGTTTGCTTTCCGTCTTGCTTAAATCCATATCGGCGGTTCCTTGAAAGTTTGAAATAATATGATTTTTGGTTTGAAAATCAATGACGAGTTTTCCGTCGGGAATGGTATCCGTAACGTTGTTTTTTATCCCGAATAAATCGAAAATAACCGTCTTAATCTGTTCCGATTTCGGAAGTTTCGGCAAAATATTATCAATAATATTCTTAACGGTTTTATCAAAATCAATATCGATATGATAGCTGTACTCGTCTCCCGCCGTTCCTCTGCGGAATTTTCCCGATATCGGCGTATTGGTAATCACGTTATAACTCAATATCGCAGAAATGCCGGCAAGGTCTTTGTCGGTCTTTTTTTCCACGTCGAAGGGGAAAAAGCTCAAAACGGAAGGAAAGGCAAAACGTACTTTGTTGTCTTTCCCGAGTGCCACGTAAAAGGTTTCTTTCTTTTCGATTTTATCGTATAGAAGATAAAAGGCAAGGACTCGACTGTCGTCGGTCATTTTTTCCGCCGAAGACATTTCGACGGCGAGATAGGTGTTTTCGGGAGCGTTTTCGGTTTTGTATTTCCCTTGCAAGGTTATCCAAAAATCACTTTTTCCGATGGTCAGTTTGAGTTTGGAATCGACGGTCGCTACGCCTTTATTGTTCAACATATCTTTCGAACCTTGATAAACAAGGTCGGTTCCGCTGCGAAGTAAAGCATTGTAGACGGTGGACGCATCGGGGGAAGCAACGTCTTTCCACCCGTCTTTTTTTTCTTCTTCCTGCTTCGGCTTTGTCGTCGTGTCTTCTTTTTTCCCGTCACCGAATAGGTCGCAGGAACATAAACAAAACCCGAACAGCACGAAAAGTACCGTCATCACAAGTAGTAGAAAAGATTTCTTCTTCGTCATACTATGCCTCCCTACGCTTCTTGCAAGCTATAAGAACGTATTTTATTGTAACTTATTGATCTCCTCATCTATTACGGTACGCACGAACGAAATCGCTTTCTCTAACGGGACGTTCTCCGTCAAAGTTTTATCCCGTTTTGTGATTTCCACCGTACCTTGTGCCAAACCTCTGGGGCTGATAACCACCCGTATCGGCAACCCCATCAAGTCCGCATCGGAAAACTTTACGCCGGCAGAGGCGTCTCGGTCGTCATACAACACTTCGATACCCGCTTTTTGCATATCGGCGTATAAGGCGTCCGCCGCCTTTTTCACGCTCTCGTCGTCCAAACGCAAGCCGCACAAGCATACTTGCCAAGGCGCAATCGTCATCGGCCAAATCAAACCTTTTTCGTCATGACTTTCTTCGGCGACCGAAGCCAAAGCTCTACCCACGCCGATGCCGTAACAACCCATAACCGGCGTAAAGGACTTCCCGTCTTTGCCGAGTACGGTCATATTCATGGTTTTGGTATATTTCGTACCGAGTTGAAAAATATTCCCCACTTCGATACCGTTTTCCAAAGCAAGCGGTTTGCCGCAAACGGGACAAACGTCGCCCACGCATACCTTTGCTATATCGTCGAACGTAACGCCCTGCATATCTCTGTCAAAGTCCAAACCGGTAATATGGTAGCCGTCTTTGTTGCCGCCCGTAACCATATTATTGGTCGAGCGTAAAGATTCGTCATAGAATACACCGGCAAGCCTGCTCGCATCTAAGCCCAAGCATCCGATGTTACCCGCATGCAAAACGTCCGAACCGGTAATGTCGGCGGGTACGATTTGACTTTTTAACAGTTTGGTAAGCTTACTCTCGTTGATTTCCAAATCTCCGCGCGTAAAGCAAACCACCACCTTTTCGGTTCCTTTCAAGAAATAGCATACCGCTTTCACCGTCTTGTCGGGGGTTACTTTCAAAAGTTTTGCCACCGAATCGATGTCGTGACTGTCCCCCGTAAAGATTTCGCGGACTTCTTCCGACTTTTCGTCCCGCACCGTCTTGCGAACGGTGGTGGCTACTTCCATATTGGCTTTATATCCGCACGTCGGACAATAGACGATGGTATCTTCTCCGATGTCGGTCAACAACATGAATTCGTGCGAAATGCTCCCCCCCATCATGCCGCTGTCCGCTTTGACGGCAACGACTTTCTTCATGCCGATTCTACGGAAAACGTTTTCGTACGCCTTATAGGCTCTGTCATAATAGGCTCGAAGGTCGTCCATATCGGCATGGAAAGAATAGGCGTCTTTCATGGTAAACTCACGCACACGAATCAAGCCTCCGCGACTTCTTGCTTCGTCACGAAACTTCGTCTGCACCTGATAAATCATGAACGGTAACTGTTGATAGCTGTTTACGGCGTCTCTGGCAAACTGAACGGCGGCTTCTTCGTGCGTCATGCCCAGTACCAAATCACGTCCCCCTCTGTCCTTGAACCGTACCATTTCTTCCCCGATGGAATAGTATCGACCGCTTTCCGCCCAAAGGTCTTTGGGCATGACGACGGGGAAGGATACTTCCTGTCCTTCGATGGCGTCCATTTCTTCCCGAATAATCTTTTCGATTTTTTGGGAAATACGTTTTGCCGGCATGGCAAGAGACCAAATGCCGTTACTGACTAATTTAATGTATCCGGCACGCACCAATAAGATGTGGCTGATGGCTGTGGCGTCGGCGGGACTTGTTTTCGTCCGCTCCCCCACTAATTTCGATAATAACATTGTTTATCCGCTCCGTTTAGTCTTCTACGACAATCGTCCATGTACCGATGAACAAATCTTCTCTTTCTTCCAAGGCATATACCTTTACGGAATAACTGCCCGTTTTGGTAAAGCAACCGTCATCGTTCAAATTCAGGTCTTCCTCTCCGTCCCCGACGAAAATCAAATTTTCGGAAATCGTCTTGGTGCTGTCGTCGGAAAGGGTGGCGGTGATGGCTACGTCGCTCGACGCATAGGTGTCCCCTACGGTATAGGTCTTATTTTCGATTGTATAGCCTTGAATATACGCTTCGTCTTTGCAAGCGGTAAACAGGCATACGGCACAAACGAGTACCAACACAATCGAAACAATGGTTAAAAACTTTTTCATAATGCTCCTTATAGTTCGTAGATAAATCTACAATACAATATTTTCTATTATTTATTATAATAAAACGGACGCCGTTTGTCAATATCTTTCCCGCAATCGGTACGGCGCAATTCAAAAACAATGTAATCCTTCGTCGGTATTTAGACTTTTTTGCCCGTTCCTCCGACGTTTTTCCCGTTCTCGTTTACCGACGACGTCCCGAAAACTCGTTACGGATTGTCCTCGTCGTCCTTTTTTTCGTCCGTCGGCAACGTAATCCCCTGCAAACGCAACAAATCGGCAAGCGTCGGCGTTTTGTTTTTTTCCCGATATTCGACGTGACGAACGGGTGCTTTCCCGCCCTTTCCTTTTCCGCGCAAAAAAACGCTTTCTTCGGGGAACGGCATATTCTGTAAATCTTCTTTCGTAACGTGTAACAAATCACAAAAGGCTTCCACCGTATAAACGTCCACCTTTTTCCCTTTTTGCAGGCGCATTTGCACGCATTGAAAACGGGTATCGTCTTCCCCTTCCGAACAAGCGGGATCATAGACGAAACAAGTACATTGAGAGGCAAAGCGGTCGACCGTACCCCCTTGATTATACAGAATTTGAATTATCGACATGGCGTCTTTCATGCGTTTTTTCTCGAACAAACCGCTAAAACAGACTTTTTTCCCTCGAACCGCCGACGGAAGCTGTTTCCCTTGCGGCTGAACGCCTTCCAAAAAGCGGCGATACATATTGGCACTCCAAGTTTCCCCCGCCGTCCCGTCCTGCAAGCTCAAATACCGTTTATGAAACTGTTCTTCAAAATCGTCGTAAGCTATTTCGAAATTCACGCTTTTTCCCGTACACGACGGACAGCGAACGATAAACTGTTCCAAGGTGCACGCCGCCGCTTTACACATTGCTTGCGCCACACGCATCGTCAATAAAGAATCGTCGTCGCTTTTGTGCAAAAAATCGGCTTGTTCTATCTGTAACGTTTCCACCGCCTTGTCCAAGGCGATACTGTAATCGCAGTGATAGAATTCTCGATACATTCTTTGCGTATCGGAAAAAGAAAAATCAATCGGCGGCAAGTTATAGCGTTGGCAGGCGATTCGGATAAAACCGGCATCGTTACTGATGGCGTGTCCCACGATAATCTGTTCGGGCGCCGTAATCAAGGCTTTGATTTCTTCGTAAAACGCAGGAAACGTAGGACAAGCTTGATACTGTTCTTCGGTATAAAACAGTTTGATACCCGTATCGTCCCCCCGCCCCGACAACTCAAACCCTTTGTCGGGATTCATCGGAATGTTCTTCTTCTCCGTTACTTGAAAATTCGTGTCGGTCAGTACGTAGCCGAATTCGCATATATCCCGCCCGTTACAACACTCTATATCAAAAAATAAATACCGCATCTTCTATGTTCTTATGTGCTTATGCTCCTATGTTCTTATGTTCTTTTTTTGTTTTGCGGGGAAAGAACCCTTTTTAGGAAAAAAGACGCTCGGAGGAGGAACCCTTTTTAGAAAAAAGGTTATCCTCCTCCGAACCTCCTCTTTCCCAAAACTTCTACCCCTTGTTGTTATCAAAGTGCTACCCGCATGAAATTACGCCCTTTCTTAAAAAGAGGATAGTATGGACTTATCAAGGTATAGCGCACCTTTCAAAGGAAAGAAACGCCGTCCCCACACGGTGCGCCAAGCCTCCGGCAAAAAACAATGGGGGATACACCCAAGCACGTCGAGGAATAGCA
>DCGI01000093.1:37933-49550 GCA_002315475.1 Christensenella sp. UBA1782
GTCGAGGAATAGCACACCTTTCAAAAGAGAAAAAAGTTATCCCCACACACCGGGTCAAGCGTCACGCTTGCAAAGGAGAGAAGCGCTATCCCCACACAGTGCGCCAAGCCTCAGGCTTGCAAGCGTCACGCAAAAGAAAGCCTTTGGGGATGCACCCAAGCACGTCGAGGAATAGCACACCTTTCAAAGGAGAAAGTCGCTTTCCCCACACGGTGCGCCAAGCCTCAGGCTTGCAAAGGAGAGAAGCGCTATCCCCACACAGTGCGCCAAGCCTCAGGCAACAGAAACCTTTGGGGATGCACCCAAGCCAATGAAGGAATAGCACACCTTTCAAAGGAGAGGAGCGCTATCCTCACACACCGGGTCAAGCGCCACGCTTGTCAGTCCCATGACAGGGTAATGGTTCCGTCCGAACAGACGACCTTTTGGATGCCGGTGTCTTGTTGAATGGTGTAGTACCATTCCGCTTTCGTACCGGCATAACGGATACTTGTCAGATTGCATCCGGTAAAGGCATTGGCGTCGATACTCGCCACACTGCCGTCGTTGGGTATCGTACTGTATTGGTTACCCCAAATCATAGTCAAGCTTTCCGAGTCAATCAAGCAGTTTTGAACGACTTTATAATACCTGTTATCCTCGTCTACGCTAAACTCTTGCAGATCGGTACAACCGCCGAACGCCATTTCTCCGATGACCGTAACCGACGCAGAAACAGTAACCTCTTCCAATCCCGTACAACCGTAGAATGCGTTTTCGGCAATAACCGTCACCGTTCCGTCCGTCGGAATCGTGCTGCTTGCATTCCCCCATAGTAAAGTTTGGGTTTCCTTTTCTATCAAACAAGAATCCACAACAGTATACGTCGAATTTTGCGGATGCACCGAAACGCTGTTCAGTTTTGTTCCGCGAAAAGCCGAAGAACCGATTTCTTTTACGTTCTTATTGATAGATATATTCAACAAGCGAGAACACCCGTCGAAAGCCCTGCCGTTGATATACTCTACCTTTTCGGGTATCACGATATTATTCAATTTCGTACATCCCTTAAAGGCTTCGGAAGCAATCACCTTCGTGTTTTCGTGTATCTTAATTGACTCGATATCGGTACTCTTTGCGGATACTAATACAAAATACGGATTGGTTTCGTTCCCCAAATACCGAGCATTGTCGTAGACGTTATACGGTACTGTCGAATCCTTAAACGCATCGGCATCCACGTAGCAAATACTATCGTCAATCGAGACACTTATTATCGCCGTCTGAGCACTCAATAGCGTATCGTTAATTGTTGTACCGGAAGTAATATATGCTTCTTTTATTTGCTGACCGCTTATTGCTCCGAAAGCACAGATCGGTGCAGTCAAATACTGAAGGAATTTTCCATGAGAGTCTTTATCCGAATCAAACGCTTTATCGGAAATCGACGTAATACTGTCCGGAAGAATAACCGTTTCGCAATCTTCAAACACATAAGAAGCTATACTTTTTACCGGTTTTCCGTTGACTTCGGAAGGAATCGTAATAATATCCGTTATTCCGTACCTATCATGTTTTTCAAGATCCGCCACTGCGTAATACTCGCCGCAATCGATATAGTATATTCCGTCTTCCAGCAGATCCGCCGTTTCGGTCTTTTTCCAAGTTTGGACGGACGAAGCAATCACCAATATAATACTGACTATTGCAATCGGAATGTATGCTAAAGAAAAAGCATCATCTTCAATTAAACTTAATATTATTCCGATTATTCCGAAAATCGCTGCAAATATTAACAAAACGGGGGCGGCAACCGTATAGTGGTATCTTAACGTTTGACAACAAGCCCAACATACTATACCCGCTATCTGGAAAAGTACCGATAATATCAACACAATCCAATTAATGTTCGACATATAGCCTGCAACGCTTCTCTTTTTTTCGGTATATCCGCAGATTTTGCAGGTTCTTTCTTTTTCAACGTCATCTATTTTCCAGTCACCCATATCATGACCTTTGGCGGGGATTTTCTCTTCTGTTTTTTCTTCACAAGTCGAACAAACCAAAACTCGTTTTCCCGCTTCGGTGCAAGTCGCATCGATTGTTTTTTTGACTCGGAAGTTATGTTGGGTTCGGGGTTTCTTATCGATTATGCGTTCTTCTCCGCAGGCGCACTTTTGCATGGTGCAGCCTTCTTTTTGGCAAGTGGCTTGGATGACTTTCGTCGTGACAAAGGCATGCGTATGCTTTTCGGCACTTTTTCCTTTCAAAATTTTATCGACGTACGCATATAATTGATAGGTGAAGTCGTTACTCTTAAACTGCAGATGCTGTCTTTTGGCTAATTCACTCGGCAAATCGCCAAAGTTTATTCCGTTCCCGACGACAAGGATGGAGTCCTTTCTCTTTTCGCCTCGCTCTATACGCTTCATATATCTTTGCCATTCGTTTCGCACCCAGCTCGACTGTATGTATTCCGTTTTCGAGCCGAACACAATCATCACTTTTGCCGTTTGCAGGGCTTGGAAAATATAGGGTTCATACTTTTCTCCCGTTTTATCCGCCAAAGAAGCCCGACTGAAAAAGACCCTGTAGCCTTTATCCCGTAGTTTTGAATAGATTTCCGCCGCATCGTAACTGTCTTTCGTCCTTTCGATGCCTCTCTCTTTGTCGCTGTCCTTGAAACAGATGAAAATATCGTAGGGTTCTTCCTTTTGAGCGTCTTGCACCCATTGCTTACTGACACGATCCACGTAGTCCGCTTGCGACTTATACCACTTTTTTTGCTCGTCCGAAGCATAGCGCAATGCTTTTTTGTAATTAGCATCGTCGCCGAAGCTCGGAATGGTATCCATGCAACAAGTAGGGATTCTTTTGCCGTTAAAATCCTCTTCGTACTTGATGCCGTATTTGGCACAAACGAGTCCCCAATACGCGTCGGGATTACGGGGATATTTTTGCACGAGATCGGCAAAAAGCGTTTCGGCTTCTTCAAAGTCCTGCAAGCGCAGTTTTTGCCCCGCCACGTCCAATAGATTTTGTTCGGCATTACCGAGTTCTTCGGGTTTCGGCTGTCCGCAGTATGCACAAATCCACTTACCGTACTTGTATTCATACGTACCGCCGCAAAAAGTACAAATGGTACCGTTTTTCATATTCTTCTCCTTCGTTTTTCATCACTTCTTATACTCTTATACTATAAAGCTATTTTAGAGTATCATACTTTTAATAACTCGTCAATAGAAATACTTAACTATTCTTGAAAATATTTTTCTCGTTCCCCTCTTTCTTTTTTTCCTTCGACGGTAAACGGTTTCCTTATGAAGACGGCTCCGATACCGGGCGTGATTCCTGAAACCTGCTTTTCCCGATTATGCACGTCCCGTCAAAGGGGGCGTGGGAACGGATTGACAAAAACGACGGTTCGATTTACAATAGAAATACGGATCTTCCTATTGGACGTACTACCGCTATGCCGATGGAGAAATAACCTTGTACCGCTAAGATAAAAATATCCTTGTCGTAAACGGGCAAAATGCAAGACGTTGCATTTTGCCCGTTTCTTTTGGTATCAATCGGGAACAATATCTACCATGAAAAAATGGATTGTTTCGCTCCTTTGTATTCTTCTCGCCGCCACGGGCTTTTTCTTAGTATCGTGGCGGGGTGGCGTTTTCCCCCTTTCCGAAAGACAAACCAAGATTTTTTTGATTTCGTTCGGCGTTTTGGGCAGTTACGGCTTTACGAAACTTTGGGTTTTTTGCGGAAAAAAACTAAAAAACAATTACGGCAAAACATGGTTCTTTCTTGTGGAAAACGGCTTAAAATATCTTGCCTTTTTGGTGGGTATTTTTATGCTTTTATCGGTTTTCGGCGTCGATACGACGGCACTCGCAACCGGTGCGGGGGCGTTGACCGTTATCGTGGGACTGGGGTGTCAATCCCTCTTTTCGGACATAATCAGCGGCGTTTTTTTAGTCGTCGAAGGGAATATCAAAATCGGGGACGTGGTAGAAATCGGCGGTTTTCGCGGAACGGTGCAACAGATGAGCATCCGCACTACTTCTTTATTGGATGCCGAAGGGAATATCAAAACGGTCAACAATTCTTCGATACAGGAGTTTATAAACCGTTCCGCCCGCCCTTCGGTAGCCGTCCTGGACGTCGGCATTTCTTACGAAGAGTCGATTGAAAGAGTAGAAGAAGTCCTAAAAAAGAACCTTCCCTTTCTTTTACAAGAAGTTCCTTCCGCCACCGATATTTTTTACAAAGGTATCAGTGCTTTGGACGAGTCCTGTATCCGCATGAAGCTACTTGCCGCTTGTTCGGAAGAAAACAAGTATCAAGCACAGCGAGAACTGAACCGAGCCGTAAAACTGCTTTTTGATAAAGAAGGAATCCGCCTCCCTTATCGCCATTTGGTAGTTCACAATCAAAACGAATAGCTTTGCTCGGCAAGTTTTTGAAAAGATACTTGAAAACATTTGCTTTTTCAAAAAAAATGATATAGAATAGGGGACGTTGCTGGAGTATGGTGTAATGGCAGCACGAAGGCCTCTGACTCCTTGGGCGTAAGTTCGATTCTTACTACTCCTGCCACGCGATAAACGGTCGAACAAAGACGTTTTGTTTCGACCGTTTTTTTTACTTTTTTCCGAACGCCGAAAAGACCTATTGACAAAAACTTCTTCCTTCTTTACAATATAAATAAAAATACCGTTTTGGGAGGTACTTATGAGAAGCAAGTTGTTTTTTCCCGTTTTAATAATCGTCTTGATTGCCGTCCTTATCGTCGTCGGCGTCGTTCTGTTTCCGAGCTATAACCTTTCTTGGAACTATGACGATTATCGAAAAATGACCGATATGGGGGGCGTACAAATCGGTTCTTCTTCTTTCTATTACGATTTCGGATATGCTACGGAAAAACTACAACCCACCGCCAATCTCGGTAAAGACGCCTCTTTCGATATTGCCCTCGCCAAAAACGAATGGGAGGGATTCCAACTGTTCGTTTATTCCAAAGACGTAGACGGTACCTTGCGCATAGAAGTCGACGATTTTAAGAACGGACAAGGAGACACTTTGGAAGTTTCCGTCTATCAAGAACATTATTTAAGCGTAAAAAACGTCGCTACCTACTTTTATAAACCACAAGGTTCCAATTATTATTCCGACTTATATCCCGATGCTTTGATGCCTTACGGCGGCGAAGAAGTATCTCTGAAAGCAAACTATTTGCAAGCCTTCTATATCGAGACAAAGAGTCCCGAAGATGCCCGTTCGGGAGACTATACCGCTTCTTATCGCATATATGACGAAGAAGGAGAAATCCTCGACGGTTCTTTGCAGGCATACGTTTACGACTTCGTCCTTCCCGAAACTTCCTCAATGGATACCACGATAGGAACGTGGGGGACGGTGTATGACGTCTCGCACCCTGTCGGTTCCGAAGCGTATAACCAAGTGTACGAGTATCTTGTAAGCCGTAGACTTTCTCCCTTCCATTTGCCTTGCGACATTCTTTCCGACGAAGCCGACGCCTATATGTCCGATCCGAGAGTATCCACTTTTATCATCCCCTATCCCGACGACGACGACCTTTTGATAGCCTACTATACCAAAGTTTCGTCCAATCCCGAATGGGCAAAGAAAGGATATTTCTATCCCATTGACGAACCGCATTCCTCTTCCGGCGTACGACGGTACTATGAAATCGTGGAGCGTTTGCAACGGCTCTGTCCCGGTTATAACTTGGTTACTCCCTTCTTCGGCGTGGAGGTTACCGACGAAGAAAACCCCAAAGGCGAAAAGATCAAGAATTTTGACGTTCAAACGGGAAACTCGAACATCTCTTGTCCCGAATCCGTCTGTTTTTCGACGGAAGGTTTTTATGAAGCTACCATGGAGCGGGTGGCAGACGGCGACCGAAGTTGGTGGTACGTTTGTTGCGGTCCTTCCGATAAAGACGGCTATTGCAATATGTTCCGCTATCAACAAGGTTTGCAACATCGCATCCTGTTTTGGCAACAACGTCAATACGACGTAACCGGTTTTCTCTATTGGGACGTAACCTATTGGGATTATTGTTTGAATCCTTGGGAAAACGCAATCACCTATGAAGTTTCCACTTTTGCAGGCGACGGTTGCTGGCTGTATCCGGGTGAAGAAATCGGGCAGGACGGCATCGTCGGTTCTCTGCGGGTAGTCAACGTTACCGCAGGGCTCGAAGACTACGAATACTTCGTCCTTGCGGAAGAAATCATGGGCGAAGCTTGGGTTGAAGAGCAAATCGCAAAGGTTACGACCGACCTCACCCACTATACCGAAGATCCCGCTTGTTTAGAACTCGTCCGCAGAACCTTTGCAAACGCCATCGAACAACAGGGCGAATAAACGCCTTCCGTAGCATTTCAATATAAAAAGAGGTACACCACATGAACCAAAAAGATTTGTTTAGCCTATTACAAAAAGTCAACGTATTAAACTACGATCAAGGCTCTTTTTTTACAAAGAGCGACCGCTTAGAAGCCATTGCAAAAATCCTTCAAAATACAAACTATCGTCTTTGCAATACAGACGGATTGTTCCGTTTATATGCCCAAAAGCCGATAAATGAGCTTCCAAAAAGCCTTTTAGTGGTATCTTCGCATATTGACTGTGAAAAGCACATTACCCGTTGTTCCACACAAGAACTCGACGAACACACCCTGAAAGGAACATTCGATAATTCGATTACCAACGCATCCGTTCTATCCCTGATGGTGGATGGGGGTTTACCGGAAAATATCGTGTTTGCTTTTACGGGAGACGAAGAAATTCTTTCTCGCGGTGCCACGGGAGTGCAAAACTATTTACGCCTACATGATAAAACCTTCTTTGTGATCGTCACCGACGTCACCGATATGGGGTGGAACGAACAATGCGATTTTACGGTAGAGAATAACTTTTTCGGGGAATGGGAAAAATCCGTCACGGATGCCATTGGCAAAATCGAAGGGAACTGGATGTTTGTTCCCGAAGATCCGGACAGTATTCCCAAAGGTATTCCGCTCGATCGGGTCATCCCCGAAGAAGCCGAGGCAGACGAGTCTTGGACATACGACGAAACCGACACTCCTTGTTTTAGTTTTTGCATTCCCGTTCTAGGCGAAATGCACGGAAACGAGGGCGTTTTGGTTCGCAAAAAATCTTTCTTCGTCTATACCGAACAATTAGGAAAACTGGCATCTTTGCTTTGTCGTTGCAGATAACGGATAAAAAGGATAGAAACAATTCGATAAACCCGCTAAAAAATCTCCATACAAACGGAAAGGAGTCTAAAACGTCTCTTAACTCGAAACGGGAAAAAATAAAAAAGTTTTTTCGGTTGCTTGCAGATTTCCTCGTTTCTATGGTATAATTCTACTATCTTATAGTTACTCGGAGGATTTATGGATAGTAACAAAAGACCGGATTCTATGGAAAGAATCACCACACAAGCATTAGCAAACAAATTCATCGACGAAAAAATTGCCGAAATCAGAGCACAAGTCAAAGACGGAAAGGTGCTTCTCGCACTCTCCGGCGGTGTCGATTCGTCGGTATGCGCCGCTCTGCTTATCAAAGCCATCGGCAAAAACCTCATCTGCGTTCACGTCAACCATGGTTTACTGCGGAAGGGAGAACCCGAACAGGTTATCGAAGTTTTTCGCAACCAAATGGACGCCAACCTCGTGTATGTAGATGCCGTCGACCGTTTCTTGGATAAACTGGCGGGCGTAGCCGAACCGGAAGCCAAAAGAAAGATTATCGGTGCCGAATTCATCAGAGTTTTTGAAGAAGAAGCACGCAAACTCAACGGCGTACAATTCCTTGCGCAAGGCACCATTTACCCCGATATTTTGGAAAGCGAAAAAGGCGTTAAAGCCCACCACAACGTTGGCGGACTTCCCGACGACTTAAAATTTGAACTGGTCGAACCCGTCAAACTTCTCTTCAAAGACGAAGTGAGAGTGGTCGGAAAAGCTCTCGGGCTCCCCGATAACATGGTATACCGTCAGCCGTTTCCCGGTCCGGGATTGGGCGTACGTTGTCTCGGTGCCATCACGCGTGACCGATTGGAATGTGTTCGGGAAGCCGACGCCATTCTTCGGGAAGAATTCGACAAAAACGGCTTAGCGGGTAAAGTATGGCAATACTTCACTTCCATTCCCGATTTCAAATCCACCGGCGTAGAGAACGGGCAAAGAAGCTACAAGTACCCCGTCATCATTCGTGCCGTCAATACGGTCGACGCCATGACCGCCACGGTAGAAGAAATCCCCTATCCGATTTTGAAACACATCACCGAAAGAATACTGAAAGAAGTGTCGGGTGTCAATCGTGTCGTGTACGACCTCACCCCGAAGCCGAACGGCACCATCGAGTGGGAGTAAACCGTTTTTTTTAACAACCGAAAAAGGATGCCCGCAAAGGCATCCTTTTTTAGTTTTCACCCTTTTCCAAATCTTCGCACCGAAAAGGTAAAGAATACTTGCCAAAATCGAACGGATATGATATACTATAAAAGTCATGGAGAGTTAGCTCAGCTGGTTAGAGCGCACGCTTCACATGCGTGAGGTCGCGGGTTCGAGCCCCTCACTCTCTACCAAACAAAAGGTAAGTTGATTTCTATCGGCTTACCTTTTCTTTTTTCATGAAACGATACGGTTCTCCTTTTCTGAGAACAAGCCCCCTTGAAGAAGATGTTTTTTCCGGAAGCTTTTTGTCCCCCCCCTTTCTGACGCATTCTTTTTTTCAACGCAACAAAAAAGGAAGCAAAGAAAATCCCTTGCTTCCTTTTTCTTTAAGAGCTAAATGCCTACGCCTACCACTCCAAAACGGTCACACCGTCGGTGTCGTAGTGCCAATAATTACCGCTACCAATCGGCTCACTTTCCGAATAATAATAACGTGTAACATTTAATAAATCATCATTAGACCAGTCATCAATATCTATTTCAGCCCACTCGTTTGATGATCCTTTATAATAGACTTTATCTAATTCGCTACAATCTCTGAACGCACCATCGCCGATACTCGTCACGCTGTCGGGGATGGTGATACTCGTCAGTCCGCTACATCCATAGAACGCATAAGAGTCGATATTCGTCAGTTGGCTGTTCTCTCCGAATGTTACCGATGTCAGTCCACTACAATTATAGAACGCATAAGAGCCGATACTCGTTACACTGTCCGGTATTACGATGGATGTCAGTCCGCTACAATACATGAACGCAGACCCATAAATAACTTTTGTATTTTCATGAATCGTACATGACGTAATGGATTTATTCTTTGCTTTTATTAAGACTACGTAATGATTATTTTCATTCCCTAAATAATATCCATTGTCATATTCATAATACGTAAGTCCGCTACAACGATCGAACGCCGCTCTGCCGATACTCGTTACACTATCCGGTATGACGATAGATGTCAGTTTGCTGCAACCGAGGAACGCAGAAAATCCGATACCCGTCACACTATTAGGTATTTCGATTGAGGTCAGTCCGCTACAATATTCGAACGCACCTTCGCCGATACTCGTCAGTTGTCTATTCTCACCAAATGTTACCGATGTCAGTCCGCTACATCCGTAGAATGCAGAAGAGCCAACACTCGTTACACTATCTGGTATTACGATTGATGTCAGTCCGCTACATCCGTAGAATGCAGAAGAGCCAACACTCGTTACACTTCCGTCAGTCGGAATTATACTGTTCTTACATCCGACTATTAAAGTTTTACTTGCTGTTTCGATAATGCAATTATTTTCGAAATAATACTTAGTGTTTCCGGATGCAACCGTTATTGACTCAAGTCCGCTACAACCATCAAACGCAGAAGCACCGATACTCGTTACACTATCCGGTATTACGATAGACGTCAGTCCTCTACAATAAGAGAACGCAAAAGAGCCGATACTCGTAAGTTGACTATTCTCACCAAATGTTACCGAGGGCAGTCCGCTACAATGAGAGANNNNGAGAGAACGCATAAGAGCCGATACTCGTTACACTGTCCGGTATCACGATAGATGTCAGTCCGCTACAACCATCGAACGCAGAACTAAAAATAACTCTCGTATTTTCATGAATTGTACATGACGTAATGGATTTATTCTTTGCTTTTATTAAGACTACGTAATGATTATTTTCATTCCCTAAATAATAGCCATTGTCATATTCATAATAAGTAAGTCCGCTACAATCTTCGAACGCATGATCGCCGATACTCGTTACACTATCCGGTATCATGATTGATGTCAGTCCGCTACAACCATAGAACGCATTTTCGCCGATACTCGTTACACTATCCGGTATGACGATAGATGTCAGTCCGCTACAATTATAGAACGCCTTATAGCCGATACTCGTTACACTGTCCGGTATGACGATGGATGTCAGTCCGCTACAACTGGAGAACGCTTTTTCACCAATACTCGTTAGCTGACTGTTCTCACCGAATACTACCGAAGTAAGTCCGCTACTGCAAAATGCTTGTATACCCATGCTTATTATACTATCAGGTATTACAATATTTTTTAGTTCATCACAATCGTAAAATGCAAAATCCCCAATTATTCGAATAGAATCAGGGATATTTATTGATGTTATATGTATAGAATTCGGAATTTCCATCTCTGCATTATAATCGCAAAAAGCCATTGATGCAATTTGAGTACAGTCATCGGGAAGAATAAGATCGGTTTCCTCTCCTACATATCCAATAACATAAACATCATTACCTCTAGAATATAAATAGTAATCATTTTTTAATTCTAAACTGCTTGGTTTTTTTGTATTGTAAATAATTGTTTCGGCCGTGTGTACTCCATCATTTTTAATGGAAGAAACATCAATAATTACTGAAGAGTAATTGAATATTTCAAATAAATTATAGCAATAATCAAAAGCCCCATCACCTATTGTGATTACCGTAGAAGGAATGACGATGGATGCCATTTTCCAAAAATATCCTGTAAAGGCGCCTTCCCCAATCGTTATGAGACCTTCCGGCAAAACAACACTATAAATCGTTGGATTTCCATCTTCAACGAACGAAATAACCTCTTTAACAGGTAAATTATTGTAGGTAGGGGGTACGATGATTTCGTGATCGGTGCAAGTACCGAGTCCTGACCAAGTGTAGTAGGTTTCATCTTGGCTAAGCGTAAAAGCAAGTCCTTCGCTCGGAGTTTGTTCTTCTTTTTCATAACCACAATCGGAGCAAGTATTTCCGTTGTAGTTGTGCACAGTCGTAGCCGCTTCAATATGTTCACAATTCTGACATTGTCTATCGTGGCAAGTATATTCGTCTGCATAACTATGCCCTAACGCCTCTCCGACTTCAAACGTTTCCGTTCCTTTTGCTCCACATTCGCAACTGTAATAGTATTTAGCACTTTCGGTGCAATTTGCTTCGCTTGCGAAATACACTTCAGCGGTAACTTCTTTATCAAAAATATGGTTCGTTGTTGCTTTTTGTTCCGTTCCGCAAACAGTACAAGTTCTATCGATACAAGTCAATTCACTGTCATATGTATGACCGGTCGTTGCCGTTTCTACGTTTTCGCAGTTTTGACATTGTCTGTCGTGGCAAGTATATTCGTCTGCAT
>DCGI01000093.1:49582-49823 GCA_002315475.1 Christensenella sp. UBA1782
CTCCGCATTTGCAACTATAATAGTATTTTGCTTTTTCGGTGCAATTTGCCTCGCTTGCCAAGTATTCTTCCGTCATTTCCTCTTGATCAAAAATGTGTTCGGTGGTAGCTTCTTGTATCGTTCCGCAAGCGGTACACGCTTTATCGGCACAAGTCCATTCGCTTTCAAAGGTATGTTCGGTCGTAGCCGCTTCTACGTGTTCACAATTCTGACATTGTCTATCGTGGCAAGTATATTCGTC
>DCGI01000001.1 GCA_002315475.1 Christensenella sp. UBA1782
GGTATATTGGTATATTTTTTATGGAAATAATTATAGTTTTGACAAACATTTGAACGAAACGTGCGGTCGTAGTAGTCCACTACAACTTTCCTTCGTTTCGTCCAAAATCCCTTCAAATTGACCACTCCTTTTTCGGAGTGTCCCATTATGAGTGATTTACATATTTGTCAAAACGAAAAAAAGTAGGTAGCAACAAATGATTTCGGTATATTGGTATATTTTTTATGGATATAATTATAGTTTTGACAAACATTTGAACGAAACGTGCGGTCGTAGTAGACCGTTTGCAACTTTCCTTCGTTTCGTCCAAAATCCCTTCAAATTGACCACTCCTTTTTTTAAGTGTCCAATTATGAGTGATTTACATATTTAAGTAAATTGACAAAGTAACTTCCACAGTGGAATTTACTGTGGCAAAGATTTTGAGTAGAATTGAGTCTGTCAAATTTTTTTGAAAAAGTTTGTCTCACATCATTTACAAATGCACAAAAAAAGTCGAACGGCGAGAAAGAAGGGGAAGGAAACCGACGCAGAACAAAAAATTTTGGGCAAATCGAAAAAAAATGTTGAACAATCCCGCAAAAGAGACACGCCGATGTAAGAATGGTACTTGACTTAACGATATTTATAAGTTATAATACTATTGATAGGTTTTTGAAATTGCGAACGACAAGAACGTATCGTGTATCTTAATAATTCAATCAGGAGGTTAAAAATGTTAAGCAATCTTATTGCCGGTCTTTCCGCTGCGGTGATTGCTCTCATTGTGTGCGTTCCTGCAAGTTTAGGGGTAGGTGCTTTGGTAGCCATATTGGTGTACAAACGGTTTGTCGCCAAGAAAATCGGCAATACCAAGACCGAAGTCGCCCGCTTGTTGGAAGATGCCAATGCAGAAGCAAAAGCGTTACGGAAAGAAGCTCTTTTGGAAGCAAAAGACGAAGAACTGAGATTGCGTAACGAGTTTGAGAGAGAATCTAAACAAAGACGTGCAGAACTGCAAAAAGCGGAACAACGGCTGAACCAAAGAGAGGATATGCTCGAAAAGAAAGAGGCTACCCTTGACGGTAAGATAGAAGCCGCCGAAAAGACGAAGGCGGATTGGGAAGCCAAGAAGAAAGAAATCCAAGCTTTGCAAGAAGAAATTTTGGTAAAGAAACAAGCTATCTTGACCGAAATCGAGCGGGTTGCCGGATTGTCCAGAGAGGAAGCCAAGAATATTTTGGTGACCGAAATGACGGAACAAGCCAAGCAAGACGCCGTAGCCATTGTGAAAGAAATCGAAGCGAAAGCCAAAGAAGAAGGCGAAAGAAAGGCAAAGAACATCGTCGGACTGGCCATTCAAAAGTGTGCCGTAGACCATGCCGCAGAAACGACGGTCAGCGTCGTAGAACTGCCCGGAGAAGAAATGAAGGGACGTATCATCGGCAGAGTGGGACGGAACATTAAGGCTCTCGAATCGGCTACCGGTGTCGATATTATCATCGACGATACGCCCGACGTCGTTACTTTGTCCAGCTTTGATCCCGTTCGTCGTGAAGTGGCTCGTTTGACGTTGCAAAAGCTCGTCAGCGACGGAAGAATTCATCCGGGACGTATCGAAGAAGTGGCAGACAGAGTCAGACGGGAAATCGACGCACAAATCAAAGAAACGGGCGACGGCGCCGTCTTTGAAGCGGGACTTTTCGGAGTGCATCCGGAATTGGTCAAGCTTATCGGTCGGTTAAAGTATCGTACCAGCTACGGTCAAAACGTCTTAAAACATTCTTTGGAGGTCAGCTACCTTGCCGGACTTATGGCACAGGAACTGGGCGCCGACGTAAAGACTTGTAAAAGGGCGGGACTTCTCCACGATATCGGAAAAGCCGTCGACCACGAGTACGAAGGAACCCATATTCAAATCGGTGTGGAACTTACCAAAAAGTACAAAGAAAAAGAAACCGTCATCCACTGCATTGCGGCGCATCATGGCGACGTAGCGGCGGAAACCCTCGAAGCCGTCCTTGTACAGGCAGCCGACGCTATCAGCGGTGGCAGACCGGGCGCAAGACGAGAATCGTTGGAAAATTATATTAAACGTTTAGAAAACTTAGAAACTATCGCAAACTCGTTCGCAGGAGTAGAGCAGTCCTATGCTATTCAAGCAGGCAGAGAAATTCGTGTCATCGTCAAACCCGAACAGGTAGACGACAAAGCAACGGTATTCCTCGCCAAAGAAATCGCCCAAAAACTCGAGGCGGAACTTGAATATCCGGGACAAATCAAGGTCAGCGTCATTCGGGAACTTCGCAGTACCGAATACGCCAAGTAAGGATTAGAGTATCCGAAAAATAGTAGCCGATTCCGTTTGTACGGAGTCGGCTTTATTTTTTTTGTAGCGGTGCCGATTGTTGGTCGGATTTTTTCGGCAGTCGCTATGCTTTATGCCGAAAAAATAATTCCGACCAAGCACCGACGCCAAAGGAAAGGACGGTATAGTTTTGGGGGCTTGCGCTCCCCAAAATCCCCCTTGCGG
>DCGI01000046.1:0-240 GCA_002315475.1 Christensenella sp. UBA1782
AGGAAGCCGCAGAAAAAGCAAAGATCGAATTGTCCGGTATCCAAAAGGTCAACATTAACCTGCCTTTTATTACGGTAGGAGCCAACGGACCTCTCCATATCGACATGGATTTAACCAAAGCACAATTCGATAATATGACCGAATTTTTGGTTAAGAAAACACTCCGTCCCACGCAACAAGCGTTAAAAGATGCGGGACTGACCGCAGAACAAATCGACAAAGTGGTTTTGGTCGGCGGTT
>DCGI01000046.1:256-8622 GCA_002315475.1 Christensenella sp. UBA1782
GCGGTTCCACTCGTATCCCCGCCGTACAACAAGCGGTTAAGAGCCTTACGGGAAAAGAACCTTACAAAGGCATCAACCCCGACGAATGCGTAGCACTCGGAGCAGCCATTCAGGGCGGCGTTCTCGCCGGTGACGTAAAGGACGTCCTTTTGTTAGACGTTACGCCTTTGTCGCTCGGTATCGAAACGATGGGCGGTGTCTTCACCAAGTTGATTGACAGAAACACCACCATTCCTACCAAGAAGTCGCAAATCTTCAGTACTGCCGCCGATAATCAAACCAGCGTAGACATTCACGTGTTGCAAGGTGAGAGAAGTATGGCTGCCGACAATAAGACGCTCGGAAGATTCGAACTCACCGGTATTCCTCCGGCGATGAGAGGTATCCCGCAAATCGAAGTTACTTTCGATATCGATGCAAACGGTATCGTCAGCGTAACCGCCGTCGACAAAGGAACGGGCAAGTCGAGCAACATCACCATTACCGCTTCAAGTAACCTCACCGAAGAAGATATCGACAAGGCCGTCAAAGAAGCCGAAAAATATGCGGAAGAAGATAAAAAGCGTAAAGACCTCATCGACATGAAGAACAACTGCGAACAGCTCATCTTCGCCATCGATAAGACCATTTCGGAATCGGGAGATAAACTGACGGATGGGGATAAAGAAACCCTTGAAAACGCCTCCAAAGACGCCAAGGCAAAACTTGTCAAGGCGGAAACGGTGGAAGAAGTCAAAGAAATTACCGACGAACTCAGTAAAGCAACCAACCCGATCTTTACGAAGTTATATCAACAAGGAGCAGGTGCTGCGGGAGCAAATCCGACCGGAGCCGGCGACAACGGTAACCCCGAACAAGCCGGAGACGATGCTACCATCAATATCAACCCTGACGATATTCAATAAACATGGCAGAAAAAGACTATTATCAAATATTAGGGGTATCCAAGAATGCGAGTGCGGACGAATTAAAGTCCGCATATCGTTCCCTTGCCAAAAAATATCATCCCGACGTGTACGCTACGGCAAGCGATGCGGAGAAAAAGAAGGCAGAGGAGAAATTCAAGGAAATTCAACACGCCTACGACGTATTGAGCGATCCCCAAAAGAAAGCCGCTTACGACGAATACGGCAGTGAAGACGGACCTCAAATGGGCGGCGGAGGGTTTAATCCCTTCACCAACGCAGGAGGAAGCGGATTCGGCGGATTCGATATTTTTTCCGACATTTTTAATTCCTTTACCGGCGGAGGCAACAATCGCAACAATCGACGCAATCGCGACGGCGACGACGTGGAGTGTTCCATTAACCTCAGCTTTACCGAAGCGTGCTTCGGTGTAAAGGATAAAGAAGTGTCTTTTATGCGCGTAGAAGCCTGTCAAGCCTGTCATGGAACAGGTTCCGCTTCGTCAAACGGCGTCCGTACTTGCGCCAGATGCAACGGGAACGGTGTTATTAATATACAACAACGCACCATTATCGGCGTAATGACGACGCAAAAGGTTTGTCCCGACTGCGGCGGTACCGGTAAAACGATAACCGACAAATGTCGAGAATGTGGCGGTAAAGGCAAAATGCGACGTCAAAGAATGTTAAAAGTCAACATTCCGGCAGGCGTCGATAACGGACAAATGATGACGGTACGGGGAGAAGGTTGTGCGGGAGACGGATCCGATTCCGTAAACGGCAATTTAATTTTGGTTTTCCGCGTTGCTCCGCACGCTTTGTTTGCACGAGAAGGTAATAATTTGAGCTTCACCATGCCGATTACCATTACGCAGGCGGCACTGGGCGCAACGGTTATTATTCCGACCTTAAACGGAACGACGGAAATCGAAATTCCCGAAGGCACGCAAAACGGAACCGTTCTTCGTGTAAAAGGCAAAGGCGTCAAAGATTTGCGGAAGAATTCTTACGGAGATTTGTACGTGCATATCATCGTCGACGTGCCGAAGAATTTGAACCATAAGCAATCGGAAGCTTTGCGTGAGGCACAAGAAGTTTTGGCTAAGGCACGCTACGACAAAATCGAAGAGTACAACAAAATCATCAAGAGTTTATAACGGAACAGTACATTATGAAATGGTATGAAATCATTGTAAACACCACTTCGGAAGGTACCGACTTAATAGCCGATGCCTTTTTTTCCGTTGGATGTACCGGTGGTGTAAAAATTATGGATAAAAACGACGTCCTTGACGTCATCAACAACGGTTCTTTATGGGATTATATCGACGAATCCCTTTTACAAGCCGATCCGACCGCCCGCGTCAGCGGATTTTTCAGTCAGGAAGAAGCGGCGGCAAAATTAGAGGAGTTTCAACGCTTTTGCAAAGAACACGAATATCCCGTCGGAGAAATCAACATAACCGAAATCGACGATGCGGAATGGTACGATAATTGGAAAAGGTATTATTCACCCATTGATGCGGGGCGATACGTTATCGTCCCGAAATGGCAGATCTATAACGAGCAACCCGAAAAGATTAAAGTTTTAATCGATCCCGGCATGGCATTCGGAACGGGAGCTCATGAATCCACCAAAATGTGTTTGCTTCTCATGAGCGAAGAAGATTTTACCGGTAAAGAGGTTATTGACGTCGGGACGGGAAGCGGAATACTGGGGACGGCATCCTTACTTTCGGGTGCAAAAAGTTGCTATATGTGCGATATAGACAGTGTCGCCGTCAAAGCCGCGCACGAAAACGCCGCCTTGAACGGTGTAGACGACAAAGCCGAAATCGAAAACGCCGACTTGCTTTCCAAAAACAACAAAACAGGGGATATCGTCCTCGCCAACTTGACCGCCGATATCTTGGCTCGTCTCGCCAAAGATTTACCTGCGCATATCGTAAAAGGGGGTACTTTGATTTGTTCGGGTATCATCCATTCTCGCGTGGAAGACGTAAAAAAAGCGTTTGCCGACGCAGGTATGACTTTTGAAAAATTGGTTTCCATGGGCGAATGGGACGCCATCAAATTCCGTAGATAAGTATGGATCTGAAACGATTTTTTACCGATACGCTCGATGAAGAATTCGCTACCTTGACGGGTAGCGAATTTATCCATGCCGTTAAAGTGGTTCGCTTAAAAGTCGGTTATAAACTTATCGTCTGCAACAACACGCCGTACGACTATTACGGCGAAGTCTGTTCCATTGAAAAGGACTCGTTGCTTATAAAAATCGAAAAAAAGGTTTGGAACGATACCGAACTTTCTAAAAACGTAACCCTCTATATCGGTAACAATAAAGAATTGGACACCGTCGTACAAAAAGCGGTAGAAATGGGAGTAAAAAGAATCGTTCCGTTTTTTTCGCAACACTGTAACTGTCCGACCATAAACGAAACCCGTTTGAAAACCATCGTTGCGGAGTCCTCCAAACAGTGCGGAAGAAGTATCCTTGCCGAAGTTTCTCCGCTACTGCCTTTCTCGGAGGCTCTCGCCGACATGAAAGGGACAAAATGTGCCTTTTACGAATACGAACGAGAAAACAAAGTCGCCGACGTACCCATGCAAGACGAGGATATTTCCGTCGTAATCGGTTGTGAAGGCGGTTTTTCGCAAGAAGAAACCGAGGCCATGCGACAAAACGGATGCCGACTTTTGACATTGGGCAAAAGAATTTTGCGTGTGTCCACCGCCGTCGTTTCCGCATGTACTTTAATTAATGAGAGGATGGACGGATGAAAGCGGTCGTTTTTACCTTAGGTTGCAAAGTCAATCGTTACGAATCGGATTTGCTTTTACAGGAATTGGAAAACCGAGGATATGAGGTTTGCGAAGAACTCGTTCCCGCCGATATTTACGTCTTGAACACCTGCGCCGTTACGCAAGAGTCCGAAAAAAAATCTCGGCAGGCTGTGGCAAGATGCCGAGCTTGTAACGAAAACGCAAGAATTTTTGTCGTCGGCTGTGCCTCGCAAAAAAACATGCAATCCTTTGTAAAAGATAACGTCGTTTACATAGGCGGGACGGTATCTAAAAACGATATACTCGGTTATCTCGACCAAGAAGACGTCTTTCTGAATAAAAAGGATTTTACGAATCTTTTCGAGGATGGACTGCTGACGCGTCCCTCTCGCACGAGATCCTTTATTAAAATTCAGGACGGCTGTAATAATTTTTGTTCCTACTGTATCATTCCCTATTTGCGCGGAAGAAGTCGCTCTCGAAAAATCGAGAATATTGTATCCGAAGCTACGGAATTATCCAAAAAAGTGCCGGAAATCGTTTTGACGGGCATCAACACGATGGCATTCGGAAAGGATACGGGAGAAACTTTACCCGATTTGATTCGAGCTTTATCGAAAATAGACGCACGCCTGCGACTTGGTTCTTTCTATGCGGAAGGACTGACCGAAGAATTATTGGATGCGTTTTATTCGTTACCGAACTTTTGTCCTCACTTTCACTTGTCCCTGCAAAGCGGCGACGAAAAAGTTTTACGGGACATGAACCGCCGTTACACGCCCGAATTATATCGAAAAAAGATAGAATTGCTTCGTTCTTTCGACAAAAACGCTTCCGTTACCACCGATTTAATCGTCGGGTATCCCACCGAAACGGAGGAGAACTTTCTGAGCTCTTTGGATTTCGTGCGGAGCGTCGGCTTTTCGGACATACACGTTTTTCCTTTTTCGGGACGAGAGGGGACGAAAGCGTACCTTCTTCCCAAAATTTCGGACGAAGAAATGCGTAGCAGAAAGGCAAGAAGCCTTCTTGTCAAGGAGCAATTGCGAAATATCTATTTAGAACGGAATATCGGTAGAGAGCAAGAGGTACTTTGGGAAGAAAACCTCGACGGATACCTTTGCGGCTATTCGAAAAACTACATAAAAATGTACCGAAAAGAGGGAAAAGAGGGGACTGTTACCCGAGTCATCGGCTCGGAGAAATTTCAAGACGGACTATTTGTATTATAAGGAGTAAAAAACATGAACGATTGTATATTTTGTAAAATCGCCAACGGCGAAATCCCGTCCAAATTTTATTATGAAGACGAAAAAACGATTATTATCCGAGATATTGCGCCGCAGGCAAAACTGCATTATTTGGTAATACCCAAAGAGCATTATACCGACATAACCGAACTTGCCGACAAAAATCCCGATTTGCTGCAACATTTGTTTACCGTTATCGCCGAGAAAAAAGAAGAACTCGGCTTGACAAATGGGTTCCGCGTTATCACCAATATCGGAGAAGACGGATGTCAAAGCGTGAAACACATTCACGTTCACTTGCTCGGCGGAGAAAAACTCTCCGAAAAAATGGGATAAAAAGAAAGCGACCTTTTCAAAAATGAATAAAAAAGAGGGTTGCTTCTCGAGAAGTCAACCCTCCGTTTTTTTAGTACTTACGTTTTTTGGCGTTTTCCGCTTTCTTCTTCCTCTTGACGCTGGGTTTTTCATAAACCTCATGCTTCTTCAAGTCGCCGATGATGCCTTCCGTAGAGCATTTTCTTTTCCAACGACGAAAAGCGCTATCTACCGATTCGTTTTCCTTGACGTATACCGTAGCCATGATGGTTTCACCCCCTTTGTTTTTTGATACCGCTATATAATATATGATTTCAAAAAGAAAGTCAATCCTTTTTGATAACAAATTTTTTAGATTTAATTATCCTTGTTTATTCTTTTTTGTCGAAGGACGTACAAGAGATAAAAGGACAGTGTAAGATATTCGTAAAAAAGGAGGAGTGAAATATGAAACATTTTGAAACCGATAGAAAGGAATACATGAAATTAGCCAAAACACGTTTACAACACAGTGTATTACCGTCACAAAAATCGGAAGAAATCTATATCGTTAACGCTAAGCGGCTGACCGAAGAAGAAATCCTGTATTATCGAGGTATCGTAGAAGAAATTACGGCAAGCGAAAGTTTTGTCGAAAACCCTTTGGAACGAATGCTCGACCATACTGCGTTTGACAAAATGAATGAAGAAGGGAAGATGCGGTATTTGCTCGAAATCAGCAAACTTTTTATACATATAAAAGAAAATTTACAAAATTAAAATAGGAAAGATAGCAAATAATGTCGAATATTAGATTGTCGGGGAATCATCATGTATTCGGATAGCTTTATAGAACAGGTAAAAAGTCGAACGGACATCGTCGACGTCATCGCTCAATACATTTCCGTTTCCAAAAAGGGACGGAATTATTGGGCGTGTTGTCCGTTTCATCACGAGAAAACCCCTTCCTTCCAAATCAAACAAGACCAACAGGTCTACCGTTGTTACGGATGCGGAAAACACGGCAATATGTTCACCTTCCTTATGGAACAAGACGGCATGACTTTTGTCGAGGCTTTGGAAACATTGGCAAAGCGGGCAGGCTTGGCATTACCCGAACAAACGTATAATCCCGAAGAAATCAAACGGAAAAAGCTTTTGGAAAAAATTTACGACATCAATCGCGAAACCGCTTTGTTTTATTATCACAATTTACAAAAGCAGGAAGCCGAAATTGCGTTGGAGTATCTTGCCGGAAGAGGAATCAAGCGAGAAACCATTCAAAAATTCGCCATGGGCTATTCCTACGATTTCGATTCTTTGCCGAAGTATCTTTCCCAAAAAGGATACGATCTTTCCTCCATGAAAGAAGCGGGCGTAATCGGCATCACCGAAAGCGGAAAACCGTACGACTTTTACGGACAACGTCTAATCATACCCATTGTCAGCAGTATGGGAAAAGTTATCGGTTTTACCGGAAGACTGTTGGAAAAGAAACCGGACTTCGCAAAGTATAAAAATACCTTCGGAACGTTGGCATTCAACAAAAAAATGGTTCTTTTCGGACTGAACCTCTACAAAAAATACCGTCAAGACACACCGCGCAAGATGATTTTGGTAGAAGGACACATGGACGTAATCAGTCTGTATCAAGAAGGAATCCAAAACGCCGTCGCATCGATGGGTACCTCTTTGACGATAGAGCAATGTAAAGAAATCAAACGAAATGCCGATATCGTCTACGTTTCTTACGACGGGGACAGTGCCGGACAAAACGCAACTTTGCGAGGATTGGATTTGTTGAAGCAGGTCGGAATGGAAGTTTTCGTGGTAGAACTTACCGATAACCTCGATCCCGACGATTACGTTCGAAAATACGGCAGAGACGGTTACGAAAAACTTTTGGAAAACGCCTTACCCCTTGTGGATTTCAAGTTAAAAACGCTTGAAAAGACCTTCCCTTTGACAAGCTATGACAATAAAGTCAAATATGCCAAAGAAGCTATACGGGTGCTATCCGATTTGGACAGTGTGGAAAGAAGCGTCTATATGCAGGTCGTCGCCCAAAAAACCGGCTTAAGTGAAGAAGTTTTGGAAAGTAATTTACAAAACCTTCCACCCGAACCCGCCCCGCAACACCCCGAACAGACGGAAGAAAAGTCCGGCACCAACAACGCCGTTTATCTTGCCGCCGTTTACGTGCTATCGTGTATGTATTTCGGCAAGCCATTCGTCGCCGTCGAAGACGTCAACGCCGATTTCTTCCCCGAAGAATCGCATAAAAAAATAATCGCATACATTCTTACCTGCGCTAAGGAAAAATGCTTTCCGAAAGCGGATAAACTGTATGAACTAACGGAAAACAAGGAGGCCGCCAAAATCAATGACGCAATAGAAGACGTAAAACCGTCCAATCAAGAGGAATATTATAAACAATGTCTGCGAAACTTAAAAATCGAGTATAAAAACAAGGAAATCAAGCGTATACTTGACGAATTAAAGAACGTAACGGACGAAGAAGAAAAAAAACGAATGAAAGAAAAATTGGCAGCATTGACCAAAATGAAACTTTAATAACAGGAGAATAAACTTATGGCTGAAAAAGAAGAACGAAAGAAACAAGAGTTAGAAAAGATCATCGAAACATTCAAAGAGAAGAAATGTATCCCCGAGGATGAATTACTGAACCGTATGGACAGAATCCAAATGGACGCCAGCGAAATGGAAGACGTCTATGCTTTTCTCGAACAAAACGGTATTAAAGTCGTAGCGACACCCGACCAAGAAAAGCTGAGCGACCAAATGATTCAAAAAATCATGAACGAAGTCAGCGTCGACGACTCGGTCAAAATGTATTTGAAAGACATAGGGAGAGTACCCCTTTTGACACCGCAAGAAGAAGTCGATATCGCCACGCGTATGAGTCAAGGGGACGAAACCGCCAAAAAATCCCTTATCAACGCCAACCTTCGTTTGGTGGTCAATATTGCCAAAAGATACGTAGGAAGGGGTATGCACTTCTTGGATTTGATTCAAGAAGGCAATCTCGGCTTAATGAAAGCGGTAGAAAAGTTTGACTATACGAGAGGCTATAAATTCTCCACGTACGCCACGTGGTGGATTCGTCAGG
>DCGI01000046.1:8679-21217 GCA_002315475.1 Christensenella sp. UBA1782
TACACATGGTGGAAACCATCAACAAGCTCACCAAAGTAAGCCGTATGCTCCTACAAAAGAACGGTAGAGAACCCACACAGCTGGAAATCGCCGAAGCTATGGGCATACCCGAATCGAAGGTGGTGGAAATCCAAAAAATCGCTATGGATCCCGTATCGTTGGAAACGCCTATCGGCGAAGAGGAAGACAGCCATCTCGGTGACTTTATCGAAGACAAGACGACCGCAAACCAACTGGATATAGCGGAAACCAAAATGCTGAAAGAACAAATCGACGAAATCCTCAGTTCTTTGGCTCCCCGTGAAGCCGCCGTTTTGATTTTGCGGTACGGTTTACGGGACAACAGACCGAGAACTTTGGAAGAAGTGGGCAAAGTCTTTAACGTAACGCGTGAAAGAATCCGTCAAATCGAAGCCAAAGCCCTTCGTAAATTACGTCACCCGAACAAAATCAAAAGATTCCAAGATTTCCTCGATAAATAATGAAACTTGCCAAACGGATGCAATGTTTACTCGACGAAATAGACGGAGAAATCGTCGCCGATATCGGATGCGATCACGGTAAATTGATTTGTTCCGCTTTACTGTGCGGCAAAGCACAAAAAGGGTATGCCGTCGATATCAGCGAAGAAAGCTTGGAAAAAGCCAAAAAGTTAGCATGTAAAGAAGGCATCGACGCTATCGAATTTTTTGTAGGAGACGGACAGCTTCCGCTCTTACAAAAAAAAATCGATACCGTTGTGATTGCCGGCATGGGTGCCAACGAAACCGTACATATTNNGACATATACTTGCACAGGGAAAACTTGCTGAAAAATACGTATTAAGTCCCCATCAAGACGTTTTTATTCTACGAAAATATCTGGAAGAAAACGGTTTTTCGGTACAGAAAGATTACGTGCTTTTCGACAAAAAATACTATTCCGTTCTCGTGGTCTGCGCGGGGAAAACCGACTATACCGACAGCTATTATATCGGCAAAAATCTACCGACGACGGAAGACTTTCAAAAATATATTCTGCTTCGCAAAAAAACGTTGGAAGCAATCGAAAAAGACACGAACGGAAACATGAACGAAAACTCGAAAAAAGAGCTTATAGAAATTAGAAAATGGTTACAATCAAACAAATTATCGACGCCATAGAAGAATTTGCACCCCTTGCCACACAGGCACCCTACGATAACTGCGGCTTAAAAATCGGCGATCCGCAAGCAATCTGTACGGGCGTCATGATTACGTTGGACTTATCGGAATCAGTCGTAGAACAAGCCGTTAATAATAGATGCAATCTGATTATCGAACACCATCCTTCCATTTGGAAAGGGTGGAAAAACATTGACTTGTTTTATCCCAAAACAAAGGCACTATTAACGGCATTTCAAAACGATATCGTCGTTTATTCGGCGCATACGAACGTAGATTTCGCACCAAACGGCTTAAACGATGCTTTTGCCGAACAAATTTTACTGACCGACCTACAAGAGGAACCGGAAGGACGAATAGGCACTCTGCAACAAGGATACACTTTATCGGAATACGCCCGCATTATCGGAAAAATTCTGAAAGACGATACCGTAAGAACGATAGGAAACCCCGAAAAAATCATTCATACGGTCGCCGTTATTAACGGAGCGGGAGGAGGCGACGAAGAACTCCTCGCCGATTTTTCCCGAAAAAGCGACGTATTCGTCACCGCCGAAGTAAAATATAACGTAGCGCGGTTGTCAAAAGACATTGACTATGCTATAATTGAAGTCGGACACTTTACAAGTGAATTAGGTTTTATGCCGCTTATCCGCAAAGTACTCCATAAAACATATCCGAACATTGCCGTATACGAAGCGGTAATACCCGATCCCTACGAATAAAGGAGAATAACATCATGTCATTACAACTTATTTTAGATTACCAAAAAATCGATCTCGGTTTATATCAAAAAGAAAAAGAATTACTGAAATCGGAAGAAATCAAAATCGTGGTTTTCTGCAAAAAAAGATTTGGTGATTGTACGGAAGAACTGAAACAATTAAAACAGCTTCTTGCTTCCCACTATAAATCTTTACAACAAATCACCGAAAGACTTACGGAAATCGAAGAAACCAAAAAAGAAATCGAATCCATAACGGAGTTTAGTGAAGAAGAAGACTTGACCGACTATGCTTTACGTATCGACGAATACGAAAATGCGTTACAAGAGCTAAATAAAAATTACATGAAAATCGTCAAAGACATCGAAGACGTAGCGGCTAAAAATAAAGAATTAAACGAAAACATGGACAGATTGCAACGTCAATGCGACCGTGCGATACAAACTATGAACGAAAAAAAAGCAAGTTATTATCAAGAAACGAAAGAAATCTCCGCACAGCTCAAAGAGCTGCAAAAAAGAATCGAACCCGAATTTTTTTCCAAATACAAGTACCTTCGGGACAATAAAAAAATGCCTGCATTCGTTTGTTACCGAGTCCCGAATTGCGGTGCGTGCGGTGTAGATATTCGATTGGAGGTAGAAAAGAAGTTACTGAAATCGGGAGATTTTACGGAATGTCCTCACTGCGGCAGAATCGTATATCTTTTGTAATACTCGGTATCGTAAAAGCGTATATATATCCAAAGGGGTGTATATGCGTTTTTTCAAAATGAACGGTCTCGGAAACGATTATATCTTTCTCGATGAAAAAGAAATCCTTTCGCATGACCGAAACAACTTGGCAAAAAAACTTTGCAATCGGCATTTCGGTATCGGAGGCGACGGAATCGTAGTTTTCGGAAAGAGTGAACAAGCCGATATTGCTATGGACATTTATAACGCAGACGGTTCTTCCGCCGAACTATGCGGGAACGCCTTACGATGCCTTGTCCGCTATTATTCCGATAAGAATCTATGTAATTCTGTATCCGTGGAAACAAAAGCCGGGATTAAATTCGGATTTCGAGGCAAGAAAGGGATTACCGTCAATTTAGGAAGGCACAAAGAAATTTGCACGAAAATTTCTCAAAATGCAACGGGGACATTCGTCGATATGGGAAATCCGCATTTCGTCGTAGTGCAAGAATACAACGAGAAATTAGCCGAAAAAATCGGTAACGACGTATCGGTTTTTCCCTTCAGAACCAACGTGGAATTCGTTTGGAAACAAGAAGGACAAGATTACTTTGTGCGCGTTTACGAAAGAGGGGTAGGCGAAACGCTCTCGTGCGGGACGGGTGCCTGTGCGGTCTTTTGTGCCTCTCGACAAAACAAAATAAACGTTCGACTACCCGGCGGCGTGCTGGTATGCGAAAATAACGAAAAAGGAGAAATCCTTCAAACGGGCGATACCGCTTATAATTTTGAAGGTGAAACAGAACTATGGTAAGCATCAATGAAAATTACAACGCGTTAAAAGAGAGTTATCTTTTTACCGATATTGCGAAAAAAGTAGCCGCATATTCTCAAGAAAATCCCGACAAAATCATCATAAAAATGGGTATCGGGGACGTAACGCAACCGCTCATCCCCGAAGTGGTGGAAGCCATGAAAAAAGCAGCCGCCGAAATGGGTGAAAAAAGCACCTTTCGCGGCTACGGTCCCGAACAAGGTTACGCATTTTTGCGGGAAAAAATCGTGCAATACTACCAAGAAAACATGGCTGTTTCTCTCGAACCCGACGAAGTGTTTATTTCGGACGGAGCCAAAAGCGACATCGGCAACATAACCGATTTGTTCTCACAAAAAAACGTAATAGCCGTACCCGATCCGGTTTACCCCGTCTACGTAGACAGTAACGTTATGCTCGGCAGAAAAATCGTTTATATCAACGCAACCGTCGAAAATAACTTTTTGCCGACGCCCGATGCTCTGCAAGAAGGAGACATTATCTATCTTTGTTCGCCCAATAATCCGACGGGTGCCGCTTTTACGAAGGAACAACTGGAAGCATGGGTAAATTTTGCCAAGAAAAACGGCTCCCTGATTCTTTACGATGCGGCGTACGAGGCGTTTATTCGCGAAGACATTCCCCGTTCCGTTTTCGAAATCGAAGGGGCGAAGGAGTGTGCCGTCGAGTTTTGTTCCTATTCCAAAACGGCAGGCTTTACGGGTACGAGATGCGGATACACCGTCGTGCCGAAAAAATTGATTTTCGGCGGTGCTTCTCTTAACAAAATGTGGCTACGTCGTCAAACCACGAAATTCAACGGCGTTTCTTACGTTACACAACGGGGTGCCGAAGCAATTTATTTGCCGTCGGCGCAGAATAATATTCGTAAAACCATTGATATTTACCGAAAAAATGCCGAAGTCATCGCACAAACGATGGAAAAGAAAGGTATTTGGTATACCGGCGGAAAGAATTCTCCGTATATATGGTTTAAGTGTCCCGACGGAAAAACGTCGTGGGAATACTTCGATTTTCTGTTACGAACCTGCGGAATCGTTTGCACGCCGGGAAGCGGTTTCGGTAAAAACGGAGAAGGTTTTATACGCTTAACCGCCTTCAATACCTACGAAAATACCGTAGAAGCGATGCGCAGATTGGAACAAATCTAAAACAGATAAGGCACCGAAAGAAATCGGTGCTTTTTTTTGACAAAAAATGTTGCATCTTATCTTAAAAATATGTTATTATATAAAAAATAACGGAGATACAAAGATAAAATGTTTCAATATTACGCCAATAAAAGTGTTTTTGATATAAATACGTTAGAAAGATACGCATGCGGCTTTCCCGTGCACGAAAACGTCACTTCCCTTAACGGGAAATGGCGATTCAAATTCTACAAGCATCTTGCGGAAATTCCCGCACAATTCGGAAAAGAAGGATTCGATTATTCCGATTTCGACACCGTTCCCGTTCCGTTCGAGTGGCAAATGCTCGGATACGATATACCTTTATACGCCAATATTCAGTATCCTTACGCCGTCTCGATGAACCCGTTACGGATTCCGTACATACACGCATCCAAAAATACGGCGGGATTGTATGTAAAAGAATTTACTTTGTGTTCGGTACCCGAAGAACTGCATTTGTATTTCGGCGGTATCAATTCCTGCGGAGAGATTTACCTGAACGGAAACTTCGTCGGGTACAGCGAAAACACATTCGGTTGCCAAGAATACGACGTTACTTCGTTTATCAGAAAAGGAAAAAATATCCTTTCGGTGGGTGTTTTCCGTTACTGTACGGGTAGCTATTTGGAAGACCAAGATATGTGGCGTCTTTCGGGTATTTTTCGCGACGTTTTTCTTGTGGAATACCCCAAAGACAAAATACGGGACGCATATAGTGCGTGTTCTTTTGCAAACGACTATAAAAAAGCCGTTTTTACAACCAATATTTATACCGATACGACGGAAGAAAACACTATCGTATTGGAACTGACCGACGGCGACGAAAAAGTCGTATTTAAGGAAGAAGCACCGGCCGAGCAAGCCGTCGAGATTTCCACCGAAATCAAAAAACCCGCTCTTTGGTCGCACGAAAAGCCCAATCTTTACACCGTAAAAATTACTTTAATGCGAAAAAAGAAAATTTTGGACGAAAGAAAATACGCCTTTGGTTTTCGTGAAATCAAAATACAACCGTTTGAAAACGGCAGGGGACCGTTCGTATTGCTAAACGGCGTTCCCGTCAAATTCCGAGGCGTCAACCGCCACGAATTCCATTGTGAGAGAGGACACGCCTTAACCAAAGAAATCATCCGAAGCGATCTCGAACTCTGCAAACGGAACAATATCACCGCCATACGAACTTCTCACTATCCGAATAATCCGTATTTCTATGAAGTTTGCGACGAAATCGGTATTTTGGTTATTTGCGAAAACAATTTAGAAACCCATGGACTTAGCAATATTTTGCCTAAAAACAGTCCGTATTGGGAAAAACAGTGTGTTTTCCGCGCAGTCAACATGGTAAAAACTTTCCGAAACCATCCCTGCATAGTCAGTTGGTCGCTCGGCAACGAAGCAGGCTTCGGAAAAACCTTCGTCCACATGAAAGAAGCCATCCTTGCCTTAGATAAGACGAGATTTATCCATTACGAAGGGGATTACACCGCCAAAGTCAGCGACGTAATGAGCGAAATGTATACCCATCAGGAAGAAATGCGGACGATCGGAGAATGTAAAAAGAATCACGTTCATGGAAAATCCATGGCAAAACCCCTCGGTCAATCTCTGAAGCCCGCAGAATATCGCAATCTTCCCTTTATGCAATGCGAATATTCTCACTGCATGGGAAACAGTTTGGGCAATTTTTCCGACTATTGGAAAGATTACAAACGATATGATCGTTTGGCGGGGGGATTTATTTGGGACTTCGTCGATCAATCGATTAAAGTTACCGATCCCGACGGAACCGTTCGTTGGACGTACGGTGGCGATTTCGGGGACGAGCCGAATTTCGGAACATTCTGTTATAACGGTATTCTTCGTGCCGACAGAACGCCCAATCCGGCTTTTTACGAAGTAAAAAAACAATACCAAATGGTTGATTTTGCTTGGAGCGGCAACACCTTGACTCTCAAAAACAATCACATGTTTACCGATTTGAAGGGGTATATTTTGCAGACTTCTTTCCTTGCCGACGGAAACCTGTTTGAGGAACAATCGTTAAAATTGCCTTCCGTACCCCCGCAAACGGAATATGCTTTGGATCTGGAAATACCCGAACATAGCGGAGAAATATCCGTTCTTTTCGAAGTAAAACTCTCCAAAAAAGAATTGGTGCGGCAGGCAAAAGACACCATCGCTTTTGAACAGTTCCTTGTGAAGCCGTACGACTTTGTTTTACAACCGTTGCAAGGAAAAGCCGATTTTCACGAGGGAAATTGGGAAATAACGATCTTTACCGAAAAAAACAAGTTTATTTTCGAAAAGAAGACGGGTGCCATTACCAGTATTGCCGTCGACGACCACGAAAAACTGAAAGCACCCATTCTCCCGAATTTCTGTCGTCCGACCATTGATAACGACAACTATAAAGTTACGCCGAAAATCGTATCGGAATTGATTATGCGCGTCAACAAGTTTTTCCACGCCGAACACACCTTGCGTCCGAAAAACATAGAAGTATACAAAGAAAACGATATCGTTGTCATCAAAACCGATTGGAAATATCGTTTTGCCAAAAAGTTACAAACCCGTTACCTCTTTTCGGAAAACGGCGTAGACATGGAAATGGAGATCATTCCAAACACAGCTCTGATTCGCTACGGCTTTACGTTCGGCACGATGGAAAAAGTACGGGAAATCGATTTTTACGGAAAAGGCAAACAGGAATGTTATTGCGACCGCGATACGGGAGCCGTTTTGCGGGAATACAAAGGGATTGCGGAAGACTTTACCCACGAATATCTCTATCCGCAGGAAAACGGAAATCACACCGAAACGAGATTTTTACATCTCGGTGACGATTTTCTCCTTCTTGCCAAAGACAAGCCGTTCGAGTTTTCGGTACGTCCCTACACGATTCATAAATTGGAGGCAGCGCAACACTATCACGAATTGGTAAAAGATAAGTACTACACCGTCACGATTGACGGAAAACAAAGAGGCGTCGGAGGGGACGGAACGGGCTTTGCCTTTTTGAAGCCGCAATACACCATACCCGCCGGAAAAAAATATATATTAAAATATAGGATGATTGTGAAGTAAAAATGAAAGGATTGGTTTTAGAGGGAGGAGGCGCCAAAGGAGCTTATCACTGCGGTGCCTATAAAGCGTTATACGATTACGGTTACCGTTTCGACGGCATAGCCGGCACGTCAATCGGTGCCATCAATGCGGCGTTGATTGTGCAGGATAACGGCGGCTATAAAACGATGTACGACCTTTGGACGGGTATCACACCGAACGAAATCGTCAATTTTGACAACGAAGAAGTGGCAAAACTCTTTGAAAAAGAGCGGTCATGGGATTCTACCGCCTATTGGGCAAAAGAAGTGATTTCTATTTTGAAAACGGCGGGAATACCGACCGATAAAGTTTTGGAGTATCTTCGCAAATACATTGACGAAGAAAAGGTGCGACACTCCGACATGGATTATGCCTGCGTGACGTATTGTTTAAGCGATATGACTCCGAAACAACTGTTTTTAAGGGATATTCCGTACGGACAGTTGCACGAATACATATTAGCCAGTGCTTTTTATCCCATTTTTAAGCTGAGAAGATTGGACGGAAAGTTCTTTATCGACGGCGGCGTCTACGATAATCTTCCGACCAGAATCATGGCGGAAAACGACTATACGTCCATTATTGCCATCCGTACCAAGTTAAAGTATCCGCAAAGACCTTTGAAGGATGACGCAGTATCGTTGGAATACATTTTACCGTCCGAAGATTTGGGCGGAACCATTGATTTGTATGCAAAATCCATTCAATACAATATCAAATTAGGTTATTACGATGCCGTTCGATTTATCAAAAAGCAGAAGGGTTTTTATTATTATTTGGAAGAGGACGTACCTTTCTTCTATCCCCTTCTTTCCGAAATGAATCACGAAGAACGAGAAAGGATTCGCAAAATCTTTGCGATTTCTCAAAACAAAGTTTTTCTCGACACTTTGTTGCAGAAAATAAAACCCAAAAAGCGAGAAAATATGAGCGAAGAAGATATTATCACGTTTTTCTTGGAAGAATACGCCAAAAAAGGGGGCGTCGAAAAATTTACCCTTTATACCCCGCAAACCTTCCTGCACGAGATTTTTCTCCGTTACGAACAAGAAGAACCCACACCGAAACAATGGGCGGAATTTTTGATAGACAAAAAGAATAAAAAGAAAATACTTTTGTATACGATTTTAGACATATATAGGAGAAAATATGAAAACAAACAATAAAAAATTCGTAAAACTGTTGAAAAACACCTGTTCCAGATGGTTTATCGATGCGTTCAGCGGAATGGCGCAAGGTTTGTTTTGCACGCTCATTGCCGGTACCATACTTGCGACCGTCGGCACATGGATAAATAAAATCAACGACGGCAACGTAGTCGGCATCTGGATAATAAACATTGCTAACGCCGCAAAAACCTTAATGGGTGCGGGCATCGGCGTCGGTATCGCTTATAAGCTTAAAAAAACCAATCCTTTGCTTCTCTTTTCGGCGGCGGTTGCAGGCTTTGTCGGGGCGTTTGCCGTATCCAATACGGGAACGTTTTCTATTTTTGAAAGCGGTTTTTCTTCCGTAAAGCTCGGTTCTTGCGGCAATCCTATCGGTGCGTACGTTGTTGCGCTTACCGCCGTAGAAATCACTTCTTTGTATGCGGGAAAGACAAAAATCGACATCATTTTGGTTCCGCTCGGCACTATGTTGATAACAATGGGTGCCGTCTTTATCGCTTGGCCGTTCGTAAAACTGGTCTATTATATCGGTGTTGCCATAGAAAAAGTTGTTTTATACAGTGAAGCCACGAAATATTTAATGGCAATTTTCGTTTCGGTTATTATGGGTATACTTCTTACCATGCCCACTTCCAGTGCCGCCATTTGGGTAGCAATCGCAATGGCGCACCCGGGAAGTTCCGCTATCTTAATCGCCGGCGGGGCGGCGGTAGCGGGTTGCTCGGCACACATGGTCGGCTTTGCCGTAGCGAGTTTCCGCGAAAATAAATGGGGTGGACTGATTTCACAAGGTATCGGTACCAGTATGTTGCAAATCCCGAACATCATGCGTCATCCCTTCATCATGATACCGGAAATCGCCGCAAGTATTGTCGTGGGACCTCTTGCCGTTGCGTTCGGACTCCTTTGCGATGCGACGGGGGGCGGTATGGGTACCAGCGGACTGGTCGGTGTCATCCAAACCATCACGACCAGTATGGAAAACGGCGTAGAAGGATGGAAAATCGGCTTAGGCGTCGCCTTGTGTCTGTTTATCTTGCCGGCGGGCATATCTTTCCTTGTCAGTGAAATAATGCGTAAATACAAACTCATCAAAGTAGGAGAACAAAAACTTGACTGAACAACCGACTAAAATCCTTTTATTGGACTCCAACAGTCTCATCAACAGAGCTTTTCACGCCCTACCGCCCATGCAAACCAAAGACGGATTGTTTACCAATGCGGTATACGGCTATATTTCCATGTTGCATAAACTGATTGAGGAAGAAAAACCCACCCACGTTTGCGCCGTTTTCGACTGCAAAGCAAAAACCTTTCGGCATCTTCGATACGAACTCTACAAAGCCAATCGTAAACCGATGCCCGAAGAACTTGCCATGCAAGTCCCCGTTTTGAAAGATTTGTTACAAAGAATGGGTATCAAAATTCTTTTTCAAGAAGGAATCGAAGCGGACGATATTTTAGGGACATTGGCAAAGAGATATCCGTTTCCGACGATTATCGTAAGCGGAGACAGGGACGTGTTACAACTGGTCGACGATACGACGACGGTTTTTCACACCAAAAGGGGAGTAACCGATATTAAAAAATATACGCCGTCCGCTTTGGCGGAAGAAAATCTGACGCCCGAACAAATCATCGAATACAAAGCCTTGGCGGGAGATGCCAGCGATAATATTCCGGGTGCACAAGGGGTAGGCGAAAAGACGGCAAAAGACCTGCTTTCTAAGTATACCGACGTCGATACGCTGTATGAACACCTCGACGAAATCAAAGGAAAGCTACGGGAACATTTGGAACAAGATAAAGAAAACGTTTATCTCAGCCGAGAACTCGCTACCATAGAAACACACGCAGACGTGCCTTGCGAGTTGGATGACCTAGTTTTTTCCTTGCCACTTCCGGACGAAGCAAAAGAACTAATGACGAAGTTGGAATTTAAGAATCTCACCAACCGCTTTCAATTTGCCGAAGAGAAACCAATCGTCAGCGAAAAGGTCGTTTCGGTGGAAACGGTATCCATAGATACAATTTCAGATGCCGAAACCGAACTGAAAAGAATACCGAAGGGAGAAACGGTCTGCGTCCTCCTCGAAGAAAACGTTTCGGTTTCCTACCGTCAAAGAACCATTATTCTGCGTCTTGCGGAAGGTTTGCTCGGAGAGGGTATTCCGACGGACGACGCCGTCGAATTGGTAAAGCCTTTCTTCGGCAAAGAGTACACGACCGTTTTTTTTGATGCCAAAAAGGATATGCACAGGTTCCGTTACTGTGGTATCGTTCCGCAACAACCTTATGACGATATTCTTTTAATGGCATATCTCGTCAACAATACAAAGGTCATCAAAGACCGAGAGGGTTTATTGTCGGACTACGGATACGAAAATAAAAATCCTTCCGCCGAAATGCTCGATTTAAGGAAAACGCTCTCCGAAAAATTACGGGAAAAAAACTTAGACAGGCTTTATCGGGAAATCGAACTACCCTTAATCGAAGTGCTTTTTTCAATGGAAAAAGAAGGTTTTTTGATAGACACGACCATGTTGGGAGAACTCGGAGAAAATTTTTCGAAAGAAATCAACGAACTCATTGATAAAATTCATATCGAGGCGGAAGATAAGGATTTTAACATAAACTCCAACAAACAACTCTCCGAAATTCTTTTTGACAAATTAGGATTAAAACCGCCCAAGAAAAACAAGACGGGTTATTCGGTCAGTGCCGAAGTTTTGGAAGAATTGGAGCATCCGATTATCGACTTATTGCTTCGGTATCGACAACTGACGAAATTAAAATCCACTTACGTCGACGGAATGAGGAACGTCATGAATCTTGCCACGCACAAAGTTCATACCGAGTTTAAGCAGTGTTTGACGACAACGGGACGTCTTTCTTCCATCGAACCAAACCTGCAAAACATTCCCGTTCGCACCGAAGAAGGACGGGAAATCCGAAAAATGTTCATTCCGCAAGCGGGTAATATTTTGATTTCCGCCGATTATTCTCAGATTGAATTACGTCTTCTCGCACATTTCTCGGAAGAACCGAATTTAATAGATTCCTATCAAAACGGCATTGATATTCACGCTTTGACCGCCTCCAAAATATTCCGTACCCCGTTGGAAGAAGTCGATTCTTCCATGCGCCGTTCCGCAAAAGCGGTGAATTTCGGCATTATTTACGGAATATCGGGTTTCGGTTTGGCGAAAAACGCAGGTGTAACCACCAAACAGGCAAAAGTCTTTATCGACGAATACTTTGCGACCTATCCCAAAGTCAAAGAATATATGGAAAAGAACAAAGAACTTGCCAAGCAACAAGGCTTTTTGACCACGTTGGCGGGAAGAATTCGTTATTTTCCCGAACTGACTTCGTCACAGTTTACCATACGTTCTTTCGGAGAACGTGCAGCCATGAATTTCCCTTTGCAGGGGACTGCAAGCGATATTATCAAAATCGCCATGCTGAAAGTGTTTCGAGCTTTACAAAGCAACGGTTTGCAAGCCAAAATCATTTTACAGGTTCACGACGAATTGATTATCGAATGTCCGGAATCGGAAGAAGAACGTGTAAAAGCCATCGTCAAAGAGGAAATGACACAGGCGGTTTCTTTGCGCGTACCGTTGGAAATCGGCATTTCTTCGGGGAGAAACTGGTATGATGCCAAATAAAAGACTTATTGCCGTTTCGGGCGGAATCGGGGCGGGTAAATC
>DCGI01000046.1:21229-22941 GCA_002315475.1 Christensenella sp. UBA1782
ACGGTTACCGATTTTTTTCGCCAAAAAGGGGAGACTTGTTTTTCCTGCGACCGCATCAATGCCGAACTGCTTACCGACGAAAACTATCTGAATAAACTAAAAAACTTATTCCCGACCGCTTTTGAAAACGGTATTTTTCGGAAAGAACTTTTGGGAAAACTTATTTTTTCCGATGCGGAAGAACGAAAAAAACTCAACGAACTCTCCCATGCTGAAATTTTGGCACGCTTGCTCGACAAAATAGAAAAAACGACAAGCAACCTTGTTTTTGTGGAAGTTCCTTTGCTTGTCGGCAGCGGCTTTGAAAATTATTTTTCGGAATGGATTCGGGTTACGGCAAGCGACGACGTACGAGCCGAACGAATTTGCAAACGAGATAATATAGATATGGCGTTTGCTCGTCTGAAAATCGCCTCGCAAAGACAATACGAAACGGCATCCTCCATTCCCGTCGTTTATACGATAACCAACGAAGGATCTACCGAAAACCTCCTTGAACAACTTGAAAAACTGTATTTACAAATAAAAGGGTAAAAAAAATCCTTTCGGCACAAAACCGAAAGGATAATTTTTTAATCCGGATTTCTATTGGTTCCCACATAGCAACAAGCTATGGTATCCGGTCCGCAATGGGTACCGATTACCGGTCCGACCGGACACGACCAAACGTCCGCATCGGGATAAGCTACCCGAATTTTTGCCTCAATTTTTTCGGCGTCGTTCGGACAATCGGCGTTCAAAATAATGATAGGATATTTATCGGTATCCCGAACGTTTTGTATCACTTCGTCGCAAATATACTTCAGAGCCTTATTTCTGCCGTTGGTTTTGGCGGCACTGTATAAAGCACCTTCGTCGTTCAAACGAATAATGGGCTTAATCTGCAAAAGCGTTCCCATGGTTGCGGTAAAACCGCTTAACCGTCCGCCGCGTTTTAGGTGGAACAAATCGTTAGGGGAGAAAACCGCATTGACGCGCGGTATAAAGGTTTCCAAAAATTCTGCGATTTTATCGTTCGGCGTGCCTTCGTTGAACATTTTTGCCGCAACGTACACGATAAGACCTGCCGCCATGCTGATGGCTTTCGTATCCACTCTGCGGAACTTTGCGGCGGGGTATGCTTCGGAAAGCTCGGCGATAGCCATATCCAAATACTTAAACGTACCACTCATCTTAGACGAGAAACTGACGTACAGAATATCTTCTCCCTGTTTGAAAAAGGGTTCAAAGTAGTCCTTGTAGATTTCCACGTTTAAGCCGCTGGTAATCGGCATATTGCCGTTCCGAATCAAGGTGAAAAACTCTTTTGGATTATAACTTTCACCGAAATCGTAAAAATACTCCTCGTTACAAATCGTATAGGGCATGAGAATCATATTCTTAATACCCAAATCTTTCACGACCTGCAAAGGCAATTCGCAATCGGTATCCATAAAAAAAACTGACATGCTTTTATTCTCCTATTTGTTAAAGTATTTTTATTATAAAGTATTCCTCTCGAAAAGGCAATAAAAAAATAAAAATTCAAAGAAAAAGATTTGACAAGCGGTAAAGAATGTATTATTATATACAAGGCGTTTGCGAGGGTGGCGGAATGGCAGACGCGCATGATTCAGGTTCATGTTGGAAACAGTGAGGGTTCAAGTCCCTTCCCTCGCACCACCGAAGCAAAACACGACACGTGGTCGTGGCGGAATGGCAGACGCGTACGT
>DCGI01000046.1:22958-24717 GCA_002315475.1 Christensenella sp. UBA1782
GTACGTTTGAGGGGCGTATGGTTCACCCGTGTGAGTTCAAGTCTCATCGACCACACCAACCATGAGAAATCTTCGTAAATTATTTTTACGGAGATTTTTCATTTATAAAAAGTTTTTTTGACTCATACTATGTAAAGTAGTTCTTACGAGGATAAGAACGCAATAAGAAATAGTTGAGGAAATATGTCTGTTGTTTTTTCATCCGATGCCGAAAAGGCTATCGGCTTAGCGGAGTCCTTCGCGACGGATACCGCCTGCGTAACCGATACCGTCCATCTTCTCATAGGTTTATGCTCGGTAAAGCAAGGGTATGCTTCGCAGATCTTGGAGCGTTTCTCTTTTACCGAAGAAATCGCCCGAAGTTATTGGATTACCACCACCGAACGAAAAAGCGGTTCCCCGTTCATCAGTCCCGTTTGCGAAAAAGTATTATTGCTATCCAAAAGAATAGCGGAAGACTGTATGCAGACCGTTTGCGACACGCAACACATTCTTTTAGCCCTNNAAGCCCTTACGGCGACGAAAGAATGTACCGCCAATAAAATTCTTAAAAAATACCATATCGAATATAGCGATATTCTACCCATCGTCAAAACTCTGAAAAACGCCGAAGAGCCGCCAGAGAAGGAACGTCCCGTTTTTTCGGCTCCGCAAGAAAAAAACGGAACGGAGGAATTCGGAGAATTGCTTTCGTGCAAAAAGTTTCTGTTTGTCGGCAGAGAAAAGGAATTGGAAAGAATCCTGCGCATTTTATCGAGAAAGACAAAAAACAATCCTCTTCTCATCGGCGAAAGAGGGGTAGGAAAAACGGCGACACTGTTCGGTTTGGCACAAAAAATACAAAACGGCGACGTTCCCGATTTTTTGAAAGGGAAACAAATACTCCTGTTGCAACCTTCCGCCGTCCTTTCGGGTACGAAATATCGTGGAGATTTGGAAGAAAGGATGCTTCGATTGTTTCAGTCGGTTCGAGAAAAGAATCAAATCCTTGCGATTGACGATTTATCGTCCGTTTTTTTGACGGGAAACGGAGAAAACGCAAGTATCGGTTCTTTATTAAAGCCGTTTTTAGAAGAGGAGATTCCCGTTATCGGTACGTGCGGGTATGACGGATTTCTCAAAATCAGCGAGAAGGATTCTGCCGTAGAAAGACTGTTTACCGTCGTAAAATTGGAAGAACCCGACGAAGAATATACCGAAACCATTTTGAAAACGCACCAAAAAGAACAAGAAGAACACTACCGCGTAAAGATTTCTCCGCAAGCCATTCGAGAAACCGTTTTACTTTGCAAAAAATATTTACCCGATAAAAAATTCCCCGACAAAGGCATGGACGTTTTGGAAGAAGCCTGCGGAAAAAGCACCGTTTCCGAAAAAAAGACGGTGGAACAAGAGGATATTCGGGAGATTATCGAAGAAATGACGGGGATTCCCACGAGTAAACTGACCGAAAGCGAAAAAGAAATGCTGCTTTCTCTTGAAAAGCGATTATCCGAAAAAATCATCGGACAAAAGGAAGCCACCGATTTGGTCGCACAAGTCATACGGCGAACCTATGCGGGAATACGCACCAAGAAAAAACCCATCGCCTCGTTTTTGTTTATCGGCCCTACGGGTGTAGGCAAAACGGAAACGGCAAAAGTCCTCAGTGAAACCTTATTCGGGAAAAGGGACGCTATGATTCGATTGGATATGAGCGAATACTCCGAGAAAAACGACGTAACCAAACTTATCGGTTCTCCGCCCGCCTACGTAGGAT
>DCGI01000089.1:0-12881 GCA_002315475.1 Christensenella sp. UBA1782
CTTCTCGTTGCGAACGAGACGCTCTACCAACTGAGCCATACCCCCATCGATAATCTGTACGGATTTTGAGAAAAAGTATCCGTTATACAGGCTTTTTTCGAGTCGTCGGCACTTGGGAATGCTTCACTCCTTTCAAAAGCGAAATTAGTATACATCATTTTCCTTTTTTTTTCAACTGTTTCTTTCATAATTTTTGAAAAAAGGTTTTTTCTTTCAAAGTTGCGTTGACGAAAGCCTTTACCTTTGTTATAATAATTATATTATTTTTGGTTTTTGAGGAGAATACTATGAAGGAATCTTTTCTTACGCTGGAAACAGCTCAAAAAATAGCAAGCGTTTTTCCCACACCCTTTTACGTGTATGACGAAAAAGGAATCATAGAAAACGCCAAAGAACTTTATAAAGCTTTTTCCTGGAACAGAGGATTTAAGGAGTTTTTTGCGATAAAGGCTACACCGAACCCGTACATTATTAAATTATTACACTCGCTCGGTTGCGGCGTGGATTGTTCTTCCTATACCGAGCTCTTGATGGCGAAAGAATTGGGGCTGTCGGGCGAAGACATTATGTTCAGCAGTAACGAAACAACTGCCGAAGAATACATGCTCGCCAACGATTTGGGTGCTTTCATCAATTTGGACGATATCACCCATATCGAATTTCTAAAACGCCAAGCCGGTATACCCGAAAGAATTTGCTTGCGGTACAATCCCGGTGGCAACTTCACCCTCGATAACAGGATTATGGGCAAGCCCGCCGACGCGAAATACGGCATGACACGTTTGCAGCTATCGGAGGCGGTGAAAATTCTCCGCGACGAAGGCGTCAAAGAGTTCGGTCTGCACGCCTTCCTCGCCAGTAACGTTTTGGGAAACGAATATTATCCCGCTCTTGCAAGGCTGCTTTTTGAAACGGTACGGGAATTGGAAGACGAAGAAGGTGTTCATTTCGACTTTATCAACCTGAGCGGCGGCATCAGCGTCCCTTACAAACAAGACCAAGAAAAGGTCAATATCTCGAAGATTTCGCAGGGGGTACGCAAGGCTTATTTCGATTGTTTTCCCCGAGGCGGAAAAAGAGTTTTCACCGAATTGGGACGCTATATGTTGGCACCTTACGGAGAATTGGTTACGAAAGTATTGCATTTCAAACACATTTATAAAGAATACGTCGGTGTAGACGCAAGCGCCGCAAACCTGATGCGTCCCGCCATTTACGGTGCATACCATCATATCACCGTACTCGGGAAAGAAGCCGAACCCTGCACAAACTATTATGACGTTGTGGGAAGTTTATGCGAAAACTGCGACAAATTTGCCGTCGACCGTCCTCTCCCTCCCGTCGAAATCGGCGATTTACTTGCCATTCACGATGCGGGAGCACATGGATACAGTATGGGGTATAATTATAACGGAAAACTCCGTTGCGCCGAGATTCTTCTACACGAAAACGGAAGTTTCTCGATGATTCGTCGTGCCGAAACGCCTGCCGATTACTTCGCGACCTTCTCCTTTATGCCGGAGTTCTCCGCCTATAAACAATAGGAGAAACTATGGGTATCCCCGACGAAAAAAGAAAGGAAATCGACCTTCTCGACGAGCAAATCGCAAAGCTTCTTGCCAAAAGGTTCGACCTCACTTCCTATATCGGCTCTTGGAAAAAGGAAAACGGTCTTCCCGTCCGCTGTCCCGAACGGGAACAACAGGTTTTGGAACACGTGCAATCGGTTTCCAATCGCCGTTCTCCCGAAATTACCGAAATCTACGGGAAAATATTAGAATTATCCCGCAACGAACAACAACCCGACGACGTTTTCGGTTTAATCGGTCATCCGTTAGGACACAGTTATTCGCAACCCATTCATGCCGCCTTCGGTTTTCGCTATTCTCTATGGGACGTAACCGAAGAACAGGCGCTTGCTTTCTTACGCGAAAAGACTTTTTCCGGCATCAACGTTACCATTCCTTATAAAAAACTTGCCTATTCCGCAGTGGACTTTCTCGATTCAACCGCCTCTTTATGCGGTTCCGTCAATACCGTTTGTATTCGTAACGGTTTTTCCTACGGCTATAATACCGATTATTACGGATTTAACGCACTGTTGGACTATTATCACGTCGACCTTGCGGGCAAAAAAGTTGCCGTCTTGGGCAAGGGAGGGACAGCCGGAACCTGCCATGCGGTCGCATGCGGCAGAGGGGCTACCGTCTCCCTTATCGGCAGAAACGAAGAACCCGATTTTACGTCTACCCAAATTTTGATTAACGCCACTCCCGTCGGGATGTTCCCCGACGATTCCGGCTGTCTTTTCCCTGTCGAACGTTTTTCTTGCTTGGAAGGGGTGGTCGACGTGGTGTATCATCCGTTACGCACCCGTTTGGTTTACGATGCACAAAAAAACGGAATCCCTGCCTATAACGGTCTGTTCATGTTGGTCGCACAAGCAAAAGAAAGCCATCGACTTTTCGGCGGACACTCCCAAAAACCCGTCAATGAAGTTTACAAAGAAATACTTTGGGACAAAATCAATATCGTTTTGGTCGGTATGCCTTCGGCGGGAAAATCCTTAATCGGACAATACCTTGCCGCCTCCTGCAAAAAAAAGTTTGTAGATTCGGACGGAGAAATTTTGACGACGACGGGCATGGCATCCATCCCCGCCCTTTTTGAAAGGTACGGAGAAACCTATTTTCGAGATACCGAACAAGAAGTCTTAAAGCGTTTGTCCCGACAGTCCGGTTTGGTCATCGCCACCGGCGGCGGTTCCGTTTTGCGAAAAGAAAACCGCTATAATCTTGCTTCCAACGGTTTGGTTATTTATATCAAACGCAACGTTTCTCTCTTGGAAACGGAAGGTCGTCCCCTCTCCAAAGATAAGGAAACCCTTTTGAAAATGGAAGAAGAACGCACCCCGCTTTACGAAGAAATCGCCGATATAACGGTGGAAAACAACGACGATATTCAAAAATGTATCCGTGAAATCATGCAAAAAGTGGAAGCATATTATGCTGATTGATTTTCACACACACGCCTTTCCCGACGCTTTGGCACCACGAGCCATGTCGATACTTTCCGCCGCTTCCGAAACCTTGACGCCCCAAACGGACGGAACCGTTTCGGGTTTGCGTGCTTCCATGCGTAAAAACGGCGTAGACGTTTCCGTTCTCTTAAACATCGCCACCAATCCGCACCAGATGCACGCCGTCAACGACTTCGCTTTTTCGCAAAAGTCCGACGACGTCATACCGTTCGGCTCGATTCATCCCGATGCCGCAGACTGGTCGGAAGAATTGGATAGGATACAGGCAAACGGCTTAAAAGGGGTAAAATTCCATCCCGATTATCAAAAATTCTTTGTAGACGAACCCAAAATGTTCCCGATTTATCGAAAAATATCCGAACTCGGACTTATTACCGTTTTCCACGCAGGGTTTGATTATGCCTTCGCACCGCCTTATAAATGTATGCCGAAAAATGCTCTTGCCTTACTCGATACGTTTTCCTCACCCGTTGTCTTGGCACATTGGGGAGGTCAAGGGTATAACGAGGAGGTTCTTTCCACTCTCTGCGGACTGAACTTTTACTTCGACGTTTCCTTCGGCTACGGCGTAATCCCCGTTGCAACCGCACAAGCCATTCTGGAAAAACAGGGAGCGGATAAACTTCTTTTCGGTTCCGATATGCCTTGGCACTCTCCCACTATGGAATTGTCCCTGCAAAACCACCTTCACCTCACCCAAGAGGAAAAGGACAAAATCAACTATAAAAACGCTTGTTTTTTATTGGGTTTATAAGGAAAGACGGAGAGAGAACCTTTTTATAAAAAGGTTCTCTCCCCGTACCCTTCTTTCCAAAAAGTTTTTCGCCAAAAAAAGGTTTGATGATTTCTCATCAAACCTCGTTTTGTTTTGGCGCAGGTGAAGAGAGTCGCTCGACACTCTCGCTATCGCTCGCCGACACGCCTGTGCGGACGAATGACGCACTGTGTCATTCGTTTCGGCGGCGTTTTGCCGCCTATCCGCCCGTCCGACTCCCATATAGTTCTTTTATTATCATAACAGCGACAACAGATAGTTGCCGCTGTTATGTTAATGGAGCAGGTGAAGGGAGTCGGACCCTCCTCTCAAGCTTGGGAAGCTCGCATTCTACCGATGAACTACACCTGCATAGAAAAGATTGTACTTATCATAACATTTTTTTCGGAAAAAAGCAAGCATATTTTTGATGAATTCCGCAAGCATCCCGTTCAACGGATTGTCCTATTCTGTCTTCTTCTATCTTCTTCTGTCTTCTTCTGTCTTCTTCTGTCTTCTTCTGTCTTTCAAACCCGCAAAGACTTTCTTGTATATCCCAAACCGGTTTTTTTCTTTTGTGTCACTATTTTTTAACAGAGCTTAAAAAAGTGTGAAGCCGCATCTTGCTTATTGATTGTTTTTATGCTATGCTTTTCCCGGAAAATACAAAAATACGGAGGAACCTTATGAATTTGAATCTCTATGGCTATTATACGGAAGGCGACTTTATGGTAAAAAAAGAAGACCTGCTCGCCTGCACACCCGTTCTCGCTTCTTATTTTTCCGACGAGAACAAAGACTTAACTCTACATATCTACAAGCCCGAAATTCAGCCGGACTATGAGTGTGTTTCGTCCGGTATTGCTTTATCCCTTATCCTTCGGGACGTCCATTCCGTACACTCTTTTCTTTTTCAAAAAATGTCGGAAAAGTTTTCCGGCACCGACTTGGTTCAAAGAAAAATCGACATTTTCCTTTTTCTTGCGGAACAATACTTTCTATCGACTTCGAGGGATTTGTTCAATCGGAAAGATTGCCGAATATTCGCATCTTCTTATTATTCCTTCTATTCTTTTAAGTACGTTTTGCCAAAATCACTTTTGAATAAAGCCGTCCACGCAGACAACCCGTCTTGTTCCGTCGACTTATCTTGCTTATCCGTCGAAGAACTTGCCGAATACGTGTTCCCTTTTTATTATCGCGAAATCGCTGCTGACGATCGTGAGTTCCTTCGCGAGAACGTCGAAATCTTAGACGAATTGAGTGTTTCTTGGTTCGAAAACGCTTGTTTCGGCTCTTTAGACTAAACCGTCTTAAAAAAACAAAAAACGGTTTTTTAGGGCTAACTATTTCGTATTACCGAAATTATTATTTTGTATTCTTTTCTGCTTTTTGTGTATTGACAGAAATACATTCTTATTGTAATATATCCTTACTTATTTTTAAGGAGATACTCATGAAAAAGAAACAAAAAAAGAAACACTACGGTTTAGTCCGAAAACTCCTTTGGATTCTTTGGACGCCCCTTCTTCTCGTCGGCTTGATCCTCGTTGCCGTTCTCGGTGTTTTCCTCGCCGGTCTATATTCGGTGGAATACGAAAAAGACGAATATATCGTGGCTTCTTCCGGTTATGAAGATTTGGATACGTTCTACCTAAACGATTCTTATCGGTTGGTTGTAACCGACAGCGAGTGTCTGCCGATTGCCGAAAAATTTAACGGTTATATCGAAAGAATTTTAGGTACTCCTTTTACCGTTGTTTCCGTCAAAGGTTCCGAACCTTATATAGAATTGCTCGTTCAAGCCGATTTGGACTGCGACTACCGTTTTTCTTCCGACAATGTCAATATCACCGTCGCCGCCAACGACAAAGACCATTTACTGCGTGGTTCTTATGCCTTTTTGGAAGAATTCGGCGGTATTCGTTGCTATACCAAAGACTTGATTGCAGCGACGTCGGACAAAATTTTCTTTCCGAAAAAGACAGGCGGCTACACACAGGAATACTGTGATTATTTCGAAATGCGCGACACCGATTGGATTAGTGCCAAAGACGACGAGTATTCTTGGTTTCGTGGGTACAACACCGACGAATATCGCTATCAAATATACAATCAACAAAGCACCGAAACCAAAGAACAGGCAGAAACGAGAATAGCCGACCAATACGCTTACTACACCTCTCTCGGTGGCCGTTCTCAATATATTTCGGACTTTTGTCACACGTTTTCTTCCCAATTCCTCAGTGCGAGCAAATATTACGATAAAGGACTGAATTTAGAATGTTACGCATTGGACGCCGACGGAAACAGACGTCGGGACGAACTTTGTTTATCCAATTCGAAAACCTTGGAAATCGTCAAACAAGAAGTATTTGATCTTTTGGAAAACAAGCACGACGACGACAACGCCTACGGGGTTTTCTACGATCGAAACGCCCCTTTGCAAATCATTTCTTTGACACAATCGGATGACCTCACCGCTTGCAAGTGTAAAGACTGCGTGTCCTATGCAAAGGCGCATGGTGGGTACAGTGCCACCAATTTACGTTTTGTCAATCAAATTGCACAAGCGGTCAAAGACGCCGGCTACGATAACGTAGCTTTCGACACTTTCGCTTATCGGTATACCCGTTCGGCTCCTACCGATATCGTCCCTCTCGAAAACGTCATTATTCGCCTTTGCACGATAGAGTGCTGTTCTTCACACTATATCGATGACGAGGATTGTTTAGCCAACAAAGCTTTTATGAAAGACTTAGCGGATTGGAGTAAAATCTGCGACCGTATCTATATTTGGGACTATTGTACCGATTTTTCCTATTTTATGACTCCTTTCCCGAATTTGAACGTTCTTGCCCATAATATAAGAGTCTATTACGAACATAACGTCAAAGGGGTTTATGAAGAAGGTAATTATACTTTGGAAAAAGACGGTGTCGATCCCGAGTTCGGGGAGCTTCGTTCGTATCTTATTAGCAAAGTAATGCAAAATCCATACTGCGACTATCAAGCCGTCATGCAAGAGTTTTGTAACGCCTACTACGGTGCAGGCGGAGAAGATATGTACGCCTTTATCACCAAAGCGGACACCTATGCGGGAAGAAAGCATCTCAATATTTATAAACATCCCACTTTGATTTTGGATTGTTCTCAAGAAGAACGAAACGAGCTGAACGAACTGTTCGAACACGCCAAATCGGTCGCTACGGGTACCGCCCTCGAGCACGTCAAGTCTACCGAACTTTCTTGGCGTTATTACAAAATGGTGAATCGCCTTTTTGAATTCTCCGACATTACGCAATATGACGTTCTGCAAGAACACCTCATCATAGACATCTATACCCAAACCAAAGGCAGCCGCTTCCACGAGGTAGAATCAAATTGCTTTACGGCAGGCATCTTACAGACCGCCATCATCGACCTTAGACCTCTGTTTGACTTGGTTGTCGGAAATTTCATCTATGGACCGTAACCGATACTATCCGCTTTTCACCGAAAAAAAGCCTCGCTCTCGGCGAGGTTTTTTTCGGTTCCTGCGCAAAACGGAACGTTTTGCGCCCTACGCCTTTAAGGAGCACTCCTTAAAGGCGTAATGCGTTCCCCCTTTTTTTAGATTCCGACGATTTCTGCAAGACGTTCGGTTAAGAGGTTGCAACTCTTGATCTTCTTCTTGGCGTTGACGGCATCCGTTCTTTCGATAATCAACATATATTCGGCATCGGAACGAAGATCGTTCATCCAGTTCAAACAGTCGTCAATAGTGGTTTTTAACACTTCGTTCGGCACCCTTCTGCGAGCTTCCTGAATAATGGCAGCCTTGATGGAAAACAGAAAATTCAAGTCCTTTACGCTCATATTCCGGAATTCTTTAATGATATCTCTCTTTTCGAGTTTATTCAAAACCGAAAAACCCAGTCCGTTAATACCCAAAAACGCAAGCGAGGTAACCAACGTGATGGCAGTGATTTTCGTAATGCCGGGAGCAATAATGCCGGGAGCACTTCTGCCGATTTGGGCGAGAACGGAAGTCACGACCTTACTGGACGCCGCGGCGGAAGCAAGATAAATGGGACTGAACATCCATGCCGCAATGGAAGCGATGCTGAGTCCTACCATAACCCCTCTTTCAATGTCCATCAACTGTTCTTTGGCAAATCTGTAATAGTTTTCTTCCACCGATTTACGCAATTCCCAAATAATATCTTCCTCGTCAAAAAGGAGTTTCGATACGTATGTCAAACTTTCTTTTTCGTAGGCAAACTTGTAGGTATTGTCTAAAGCGATCCGAAGTCCCATGACGATTCTGCTCATGCCGTACGTATCGTCCTTAAACACTTCTTGCCGTAACAAAGCCCGAAAGGCTTCTTCGTCTTCACAAAGAGCGTATTCCGTCAGCGTGTCCTTCTTGAACTTTTCGATATTATCCAAAATCGTTTTTCTCTTGCCGCTGACCTTGTCCGCTTTCATCCTGCGAATGGGATTTTCTATACTGTCCACCCAAATTTTTTCCAAGAAATTCTTTTTCCCTTCTTTGGGTTCGTTTTTCTTCAGGAGTGCATCGTTTATTTCCAAATCCTTTTGTAACCGGTAATAAATAACGGATGCGTAGACACTCTCTTCTTTCATGGTTGCTTCTTTTTGTTCTTCAATCTCGCTCATTTTTGTAACTCCTTTAATATATACTTCTTAATGTTGTTGAGATTCAGGATGCTTTCGTTCTCTTTCAATATCCGAATAATCTCTTCCAGACAAGGATCTAACGTTTCCTCCAAGGAATACTTGTCTTTGCAATACTCATAAATACTCATTTTGCTCGCTCTGTTTTCTCGTATGTTTACAAATAAATTTCGAATGGATTCCGGTAAATTTTCGGTATTCCCGTCTTCGAATTCGGAAATGTACTTATAAACGGTCGGTCGACTCTTTTTCAAAAGCCGCGCCAATTCCGTAATGGATACAATTTCTGTTATCTTCATGCTTTTTACCTCCTTGCATGTCTATACTATAGCACGTCTGTAAAGTATTGTCAATATTTTTTTACAACTTTTTACACTTTTTTACAGAAATTTACAGTTCGTCAAGCAAAAATATCATTTTGCAAGGTTCTTTTAGACTTTTTTTCGGTTCTGTGTTATCATAAAAGCATGAAAAATACTCGTTCTTATTATTCTTTTCAAGTTATCGGGATGTACGGCACGCAGATTCCCTTTTACGTCGGGATCGTCAGTCTTTTTTCGGAAGAAACTTCCGATATCTTGTTATACTCCGTTCTGTGCGGATTCGGAGCGATGATTCTTTTCTGTTTGCTGACGGGAATCCTTTCGATACGAACGGCATGGTACGTTTCGGAAGCTCCTTATCAACGGACCACCCGCATAAAACTTCTTTTGATACCGTATTATCTTGTCAATTTTGCCGTTGGCTTCGTTATGGTTTCCGGCTTTATGAATCCTTTTTTACTGCTTCTGATTCCTCTGTTTATTGCCTTCGACGGAGGAATCACCTATTTGTTTATGTTGTTTTCCGGTTTGCCGTCCTTATTATATACCGTTAAAAAATACCGTTCCGTCCTACGTACGAACAAAAAATTGCTTTTTGCGGTACTTCTGCATTTTTTCTTTTGTGTCGATTGCATAGGAGCATATCTTCTTATGAAAATATGTACAAATCTTCCTATAGAGGAATCAAAATAACTTCCGTTCTCTTATCAAAAAGGCTTTATCGAAAATACGATAAAGCCCTTTTGTTTATCCGCTTCCCTCGTTTTCGAGGGTGGGGGTTTGGGGAGGGAACCTTTTGCAAAAGGTTCCCGCCCCACCTTGTTTATCGGTTTAATACCCTACCGCCAAACCCAACAAAAGCAGCCCGCTTGTCAAAACGAGGTTGGCAAGCTGAAATTTCCAGCTGTGTCTAAACCACTGTGCATAGCTGATATCGGCAAGACCGACACTGATAAGCAGAGCGGGATTGGTGGGGTACAAAACGTTCGAGAATCCGTCCCCGAAGGCAAATGCCAATACGCATAATTGCGGAGAAATACCGAATATTTGTGCAAGCGGTACGATTAGCGGAATCAACATAAACGCCTTTGCCGAACCGGATGCGATAAAAAAGTTCATGACGAGTACCAATAAATAGATAAACAAAATGACCGACCAGGTAGGCAAACTGTCGGCAACGGATACCGCATAATGCAGAACGGAATCCAAAATATGTGCCGTTTCCAATGTGTATTTTATGGAAGAAGCCATCATAATCATCAAAACGGCAGGCAGTATCCCCACGACGCCCTTCAAAAACGTCTTGCCTAAATCTTTTCCTTTCATACCCGCCACAAGGGTTGCCGCAACGCCCGCTACCAAAAACATGACGGCGACGATAATCATGGTATAGTCTTGTAAAAAGGTTATAAACGCCGAACTCAACACAAGGACGATACCCGTTCCCAAAACGGAGGCGAACACGATTAACGCTTTGTCCATTTTTTTATCGCGTTGATAACTTTGCATGGTTTCTTCGGTAATGGGTTTAGCTACCTTTTTAGCGTGCCAATAGGTAAAACCGAAAAGAAGTGCGTAGATTAAAACGAATGCAACGGCACGTAACCACGCACCCGAAAACATGGCGAGTCCCGCCAGCTCTTGTGCAACCCCTACGGTAAAAGGATTAAAAACGCCTGCGGCGAAACCGCATCCTACGGCAAGCAAACTCATGGAAAAACCCGTATACACGTCCCAACCCAAGCTGATGGCAAGGGCACAAACGATAGGCACGAGCGGAACGCATTCTTCAAAGGAGCCGATTAAAGAACCCATTGCCATAAAGAAGAATATCACCACCGCCATCAAAGCGTACCGAACTTTTCCGAATCGATGCGTGATTTTTTGCAGCATATACTTCATCAAACCACACTCGTTCAAACTGTTAAAGATGCCACCGATAACCAATAAAAAGGCAATCACGGCAATCAGCGTCGTTCCGCCTTCGGCACCTAAAACGAGGAAAGGAGAAAGGATCCATTTCCAAAAGGGAATACCGCCTTCCACTTCGGTATAACTGCTTCTGTCGACGATCAAATTCCCGTCTTGTTCGATACGAGCATATTGTCCGCCCGGTATCACAAACGTCAGAACGTAACACACGACCATTAAGACAAAGATGATGATAAGAGCGGTAATAAAGGAGCGTGCGCTGATACTCATACCGCTTTGGGATGCTTTTCCTTTTTTAGTCATTCTTAACAATCCTCCAATAAGGTTTTATAAAATTCCACTGCTTTAGGCAGGCAGGAAACGTCAATATTCTCATCCACGCTGTGAATGGATTCCAATTGTTCTTCCGAGATAAAAAACGGCGTAAAACGAAAACAGTTTTCGGAGATTCTGTTCATATACCGACTGTCGCTTGCGGTATTGGTTATGTACGGAGACGGAATCACGTCGGGAAAAATCTTCTTGACGGCTTTTTCGATTTTGCCGAAACTCTCCCCTCGATAATCGGACACCAACGACGGAAAAGCGGGATCGACGATTTCGGTTTCCACGCCGTATTTTTCGGCTATTTTCCGTACGGCGTCGATACTCTTTTCTCCTTGATGGTGAGAATACCGCATATCGGCACCAACCCACGCCTCAACGGGCATGGAATTAAAGGATTCCGAACCGCCCGACTGCGTGAAGGCAAGCGTAGTCTTCATCATGGCAGCCGCCGTATCGGAAACGAGGGGCAAAACGGCGGTAAGCAACGGCGCAAAGAAATCGGGATGTCCCAAAACGAACCGCAACGCTCCCTTCATTTTGGTAGAGGTTCTTCGGAACATTTCCCGTGTGGTTTCGTTGAGCTTCTTTTGAAAAACATGCGACTTTTCCGCCGCCGTAACAAACTTCGACAGACGTACGATGGGGGTATTCTTTTTCGGCGTGGATGCGTGACCGCCCGCAGAACGAGCAACGAAACGAATATTGGCACAACCTTTTTCCCCTACCCCGATCATGGCAAAGACACCGTCCGCCCCGCCGATAGGATCGTAAATCATCATGCCGCCTTCATCCAGAGTGTAGTAAAAATGCAATCCTCTTTTTTGTAATTCCCGAGAAATCGTATCGGCACCCAAACCCGTACATTCTTCGGTGCAAGCCGATTCAAAATAAATATCCCGTTCGGGCGTGTAGCCGCTTTGCATCAATTCTTCGGCTGCCTGCAACATACAAAACAGTCCGCTCTTGGTGTCCAACGTCCCTCTGCCCCATATTTTTCCGTCCTCTATAGTTCCCGAAAAAGGGGGATATTTCCAGTTGCCTTCCCCTTCCACCACGTCAAAATGGTTCATAAAAAGAATGGGATCTTTCTTCGTCTTACCTTTCCAACGTAATAGCAAACTACCCGAAAAGTCCTCCGCTTCGCAGACCTGAAACAACGTCGGAAATTCCTCTCGCAAGAGGTCGTGGAATGCATAAAACTTCGTCAAATCGGTATCCGAAAAAGAGGATACGGTTTCCTTTTGTATTATTTTAGAAAATCTGTTTGCCAAAAACTCTTCTCTTTCCGTCATAAAAACTCCTTCCTCCGTAAAAAAAACGCCCCCTTAGAGGATGGCGTTTACAAAATCGGTTGCGTTAAAGGGAAGCAAGTCGTTTATCGTTTCTCCCACACCGACGTAGACGACGGGCATTTCGTGTTCGGCACTGATTGCCATAACCACGCCCCCTTTCGCCGTTCCGTCCAACTTGGTCAAGATGATACCGTCAATATCTATGGCTTCGTCGAACACTTCCACCTGACTGACGGCGTTCTGTCCGGTCGTCGCATCGAGGACGATATAGTTCCTTCTGTCGACATCGGGCAGTTCTCTGTCGATTACGCGGTTGATTTTGGACAGTTCGTTCATGAGATTCTTTTTGTTGTGCAACCGTCCCGCCGTATCCACCAAAATCACGTCGGTGTTATGAGCTTTTTGCGAAGCGATGGCATCGAACACGACGGAAGCGGGATCGCTCCCCTCCTCGTGTTTGATGATTCTTACGTCGGCTCTGTCCGCCCACACTTCCAACTGTTCGCCGGCGGCGGCTCGGAAGGTATCGGCGG
>DCGI01000089.1:12915-16543 GCA_002315475.1 Christensenella sp. UBA1782
TCACCACCGATTTTCCTTGCGTCTTAAAAAGATTGGCAAGTTTTCCGATGGCTGTCGTTTTTCCCACACCGTTTACGCCCGCTACCAAAATAACGAGCGGATAGGTGTATTCGGGGATTTCGTAATCGATGGAATCGATAAGAATCTGTTTCAACAGTTCCTTGGCTTGTGCAGGCTCGGTAATCTTCTTCTCAAAAACGACGTTTTGCAAGTCGGTAATGATTTGTTCGGTCGCCGAAACGCCCATATCGGAAGCAATCAAAGCGGTTTCTAAATCCTCATAGAATTCATCATTCAGCTCTTTTGCCTGAAACACTTCGAAGATCTTTTTCGAAATACTGTCTTTGGTTCTTTTCAAACCTTCTTTGATTTTGGAAAAAATTCCCATTATTGACTGTCTCCTTTATTGGCAAGAGCCAAAGCTTCGGAAAGCTTAACGGAAAGGTGTTTCGAAACCCCTTGTTCCTGCATGGTAATACCGTATAACTCGTTGGCAAGTTCCATCGTAGGTTTACGGTGGCTGATGATAATGAATTGCGTTCTTTTACTGAATTTTTGTAAAAATCTCGCGTAAATTCTTGCGTTTGCATCATCCAACGGTGCATCGACTTCGTCCAACACGCAGAAAGGCATCGGCGAAAGTTTGATAATGGCAAAGATAATGGCAATGGCGGTCAACGCTCTTTCGCCACCCGAAAGCAGGTTGATGTTGGCGAGTTTTTTGCCCGGCGGCTCTGCCTCGATGAGGATACCCGCATCCAACACGCTCTCACCCGGCTTTCTGTCCAATTCCAGTTTTCCTCTACCGCCGTCAAACAACATCGTAAAGACTTCGGCAAAGTTCGCTTTGATTTTTTCAAAGCTTTGGGCAAACTGGGTTTCCATCTGTTCGGTAAAGTTCTGAATACTGGTTTCCAGCGTTGCTTTGGCTGCAATAACGTCGTCGTAGTGCCTTTTGGTTTCGTTATAAGAACCTTCATGCAAAGCAAGGCTGTTTTCGGCATTCTCGTTGATAGGACCGAGATCCCGTAACTGCTTTTTTAACGTTTTGTTCTCCGCCGTTCCCGTAGTTTCGTTATACGTTTCGTCACGGTACGGTAAAGCCGTCACGTATTCCAACTGGTAGTCCTCTCGAATACTCTCGGTTAAGGTGGCTATCTCGGTGTCCACGTTTTCCAAATTGGCTTCCCATTTGGCTTTTTGTCCGCTGATTTCGGACAGTCTTTCGGCTAAGGCGGAAGAATCGTTACGGGCATTTTTCATTTGTTCGTTCAGACGCGATTTCTTAACGTCCAATTCTCCCAATTCTTCGGAAACCTTTTTCAATTCTTCGCTATCGCAGCTTTGGGCGGTTATTCTTTGAATTTCAAGTAATAAATTGTCTTTTTCCGCCGTTCCCGTATCCAAAAGGGCTTTCGTTTCCGAAATCTCCTTTCGTAACCGTTCTATGGTTTTTTGCGACACGCTTAACGCACTTTGCAATTCTCCGATATCTCGCTCCAAACCTTTCGTTTTCGACAACAATTCGGTACGTCGAATATCCGCATCGTTCAATTTCCTTTTTATGTCGGAAAGTTGATCGCGCAGAATAGTCATGGCATCGGAGGAGTCGGAACGGGTTGCGCTTTGGTCACTGGTTTCTTTGCTCTGTACCGCGATTTGCGCCGTCTTTTCGGCGACTTTTTGCATATCGCTGTTGTTTTCGCTACGCAATCTATCAATTTCGAATTCATGTTTTGATCGGGTTTGGGACATAAATACCTTTTGTTGGTCTAAAGAGCTTATTTCTTCTTTCAACCGTACGATTACGTTTCCGATGACCGACGCGGCGGTTTCCATTTCTTTTTTTCGAGCGGCGGTGCTTTCGATTTCCCCTTTCAAAAGCTGATATTCCTTTTGCAAAGCGGTGATTCTTTTATTGATTTCGGTTATTTCGTTTTCCAAACTCAAAATACGGGATTCTCCCATACCTTTCGAGCCGCCCGAAATGGAACCCGACGTACTGTGATTATCACCGGCAAGCGTTACCATACGGAATGCAAATCGGTATTTTTCCGAAATACGGCTTGCCGTTTCGTTGTCTTCCACAATCAGAACTCTGCCGAGCAACGTCTCCACGACGTCTGCATACTTAGAGTCAAACCGCACCAAATCCGCCGCCAAACCGTACACGCCGTCTTCGTTCAAGGCACTGTCCCAAAGGGGTTCCAACGGTCTGGGATGCATGTTGCTGATAGGATAGAACGTTGCTCTGCCTACGCCGGCATCTTTGATGACTTTAATTAAGTAATCGGCGTCCTGCGGGTTTTCCACGACGATATTGTTGACGTTCCCGCCCAATGCAATATCTATGGCGGTGGCAAACTTCGGCGAAGACACTTTCAACAAGTCACCGATAACCCCGCAAATACGGCTCTTCACCGACGGAGAGGTATGCGTCATCAAATGCTTAACCGCTTTGTCATAACTGCCATAGGTACTCCGCGTGCTTTCCAAAAGGTTCTTTTTCCCGTTCAAAGCCGACATGGTACCCAGTTTTTCTTGGAATCGGTCTTGCATATCTTGTAACTCGGCGGCAACTTGGTTGATTTTATCAATCAAAACCTTTTGTTCTTCCCGATTTCTTCCCAGTTCGGTATTCTTTTGCGCTATACCGTCTTCCATGGTAGCAATCGATTTATCGGCTTTTTTCATTTCGTCCCGATGTTCGCCGATTTCACCGTTTCTACGCTCGATATTGTCTTCCAATGCTTTCTTTTGCGCCGTCAACATGGCTATGTCCGCATTGATGATACCGGACTTGTCGGCGGCGTTTAACATAACCTGCGTAGTTAACGTAATTTCCGTTTGCTTCGTAGTCGCTTCTTCGTTCAATTTCGTGTACGTATCGATGGCTGCCTGCTCGTCGGACTTCGCCTGCAGGTATTCCGCATTCTTTTCCTCGATTTGACGACTGTATTCGACCACCGATAATTCCTGTACGCCGACTTGTTTGGTCTTTTCATCGATATCCTGCGTATAGCGTTCTATGTCTTTGGATGTTTGAGCCAATCTCGCACCGAGGTGTTCGTCGTCCTTTCTTCGGTTTGCTTCTTCTACGCTGAGTTGTACACGACGCTCGTTCAACACTCTGTACTTTTCGTCGATGCCGATAAGCTCGGCTTCCGCTTGGTCGTAGATAGCGTCGGCTTTGGCTTTTTTTTCGGTTACGATAGCAAATTCGGCATTCTCTTTCGCTAATTTTTCACGAATTCTTACCCGCTGTTCTTCGCTGTGATCGGCGACGTATAAGAAGTGATTGATATCCAAAACCTTGATTCTCGCGCTCAAAACTTTTGCTTTAATAGCGGTTTCGGCTTCCTTCCGTAAAGGCGTAATAATGTTCTCCAAAACTTTTAATTGCTCGTCCAGAGAACGAAGGTTTTGAATGGCTTTATCCAAATGTCCCATCGCTTCCTTTCTGTCCGCTTTATATTTGGAAATGCCGGCGGCTTCCTCGAAAATCTGCCGTCTGTCCTCCGGTTTCGCACTCAAAATGGCGTCAATCTGCCCTTGTCCGACGACGGAGTATCCGTCTTTACCGATACCCGTATCCCGAAATAAATCAATAATATCCTTTAGTCTTGCC
>DCGI01000089.1:16556-17013 GCA_002315475.1 Christensenella sp. UBA1782
TATTGATATAGTATTCGCTTTCCCCCGTCCGAAACAATTTTCTTGTGATGGTCAGTTCTTCGGCTTCCACGCGATAAAACCGGTCGGTATTGTCAAACGACAAAGACACCTCGCAATAGTTCATTCTGCTACGGGTATCGGTACCCTTAAAAATGACCTCTTGCATGGTTTTTCCCTGACCGCCGCTTCGAATATTTCGTGCGTTCTGCTCACCGAGAACCCATTTGATAGAATCGCAGACGTTACTCTTTCCGCAACCGTTCGGTCCGACGATACAAGTTACGCCGGAAGTAAAATCGAGAGATATCTTATCGGCAAAAGACTTAAATCCGAGTGCTTCCAATCGTTTTAAGTGCATATAAACCCCCTATTATAAGTATCACTTCAGTATACTAAATTTTCCCCTTCTTGTAAAGGGGTTTGCCTGTCATTTTCACTATATTCTTCTTTTCTCCCA
>DCGI01000056.1 GCA_002315475.1 Christensenella sp. UBA1782
CCATATAATAAAAATAATAAAGAAAAGGAGAATTTTTTATGGCAAACTTATTAGGTATTTCTACGACGGCAATCGGAATCATCGGCGGTATCGTCGGCGTCATCGTGTTGTCCGTCATCATGCACTATATTAACCGTTCGTATCGGATCAAGTACAATTATAACCTGTTCGGTGGCGGTTTCTTTATGTTGCTTGCGGAAGGCGGCATAGCGGTCGGTATTCTTGCCATGAACGGGACGCTGGAAGGGAATCTGTTTTTGTACGGCGGATTCGGTTTGGCGGCGTTATTGATTTTGATTATCGCCATCTGCAATTTCAAACGTTGCGGATTCGGTGCGGGATTGGGAGCGCTGTTTTTGCAAATTATTTTCAGCGTGCCTTGTCTGTTCCTCTTAGTGGAATTATTCTCGGGCAAAAGTCTTCCGACGACGAACTATCGGGAAGAACAAAAGATTCGGGAAGAACGAAAAAAGAGAGGATACGATCGGTAAAAATAAAAGAGCCGTTTTCGGCTCTTTTTTATTGGAAAACGAAGGAGCGAATTATGAAGAAAGGTACGAAAAAGAAAAAGACGGCAATTCCGAAGGAGCAATTACCGGAACCTACGATAAGGGAAATCCGCTTGCGGACGTTTACGTTAACGTATACGCTGTGTCGGAAAAACAACAAAGGCACTTATGCGCACGTACATAGAGATTGTACCGTCGTGGTGACGACGCCTCCCTCCACCACCATAGAAAACGTAGAAAGTTTTTTGCGGGAAAACGAAGGGTTTTTTATCCGAGCGTTTGAACGTGTCGATCGAAGGAAGGATCCCGTTTATCGGTATGAAAACGGGGAGAAAATCCGTCTGTTCGACGAGGAGAGGACGATATATTTTGCCGAAGGTACGGGAGAAATCGTGGACGACGGACGTTCCCTCTTGTTTTACGTAAAAGACGCTTCGAGCGACGAGTTGCGTAAAAAAGCGGTGGAAACGTTTTTGCAAAAGCGGTGTGAAACCAAGATGCTCGCCACCTGCGAGGAGGCGGAGCCGAAGTTTACGAGATTTGGGATCCCGCATCCGATTTATAAATTTCGGTATATGCAATCGAGATGGGGAGTGTGCTACGGCACGCAACGCAGGATTACTTTTTCTTACCGGTTGATTCATCATCCGTATGCGTATGCGGAGTACGTGGTTTATCATGAACTGGCGCATTTCGTGGAGTGTAATCACTCTCCCGCCTTTTATAAGGTGTTGGATAAAGTGTTACCCGATTGGAAAGAAAGACGTAAAATTTTGAAAGAGGATAAAAAAAATGTTTAACGGAAAAAGAAAAGCCGTCACGTTCAGTTACGACGACGGCGTATTGCAAGATAAAAGATTGATAAAAATACTCAACAAATACGGCTTAAAGGGGACGTTTAATCTGAACTCGGGCTGTTTGGGACGTGCCATGACGTTGGTACGGGAGAACGTTTCGGTCGCCGCCTGCAAGCCGCTGCCTCGCGAAGTGCGAGCCGTTTACGAAGGACACGAAGTGGCGGTGCATACGATGAGCCATCCCGCCTTAACGAAATTACCGAACGGGAAGGTGATTCGGGAAGTGGAGGCGGATCGATTGATTTTGTCCGACATCGTGGGGTATGACGTCGTGGGTATGGCGTATCCGGGTTCGGAGGCGTTGAGCTGCGACGATCGAACGGTGCGTTTGATTACCGAATACTCCGGCGTGCAGTATTCCCGTTGCACGTCCTCGTCGTATTCGTTTGCGCCGCAGAAGGATTTACTCCGTTTTCACCCCACCGTACACCATACCGAGTGGGACAAACTGTTCTCGCTCGGAGAGGCGTTTTTGAACTCGACGAGTACCGAACCCGAAGTTTTTTATATTTGGGGACACGCCTACGAATTCGATATTTTCGACGATTGGGACAGGATTGAAGCGTTTTGTCAAATGATTGCGGGGAAGGACGATATTTTTTACGGTACCAATCGGGAAATTCTGCTCGATGAGGAGTACCTTGCTTATGCGCAAGCTTCTACGCATGTGTTCCACATGAAACAGGATTCCCTCTTGACGGCAAAGAAGTATTTGCTTTTCCATAAGAAATAAATTTTTTTCTGAAACCTGTCGGAAAGGATTGACAGAACGGCACTCTTGCATTACAATAGTAAACGGTAAAGGTGGATATTTTTTCGCCTTTCCGAATAGACTAAGAAAAAATAATTATTAAAAGAGGTCATTGTACTATGTCAAAAATTGATTTAACGAAATACGGCATTACCGGCGTAAAAGAGATTCTTCATAATCCTTCTTACGAGGTTTTGTTTGCAGAAGAGACCAAAGCGGGTTTGGAAGGCTACGAAGTCGGACAAGTCAGCGAACTCGGCGCGGTGAACGTTATGACCGGTATTTATACCGGACGTTCGCCTAAGGATAAGTTTATCGTCATGGACGAAAACTCCCAAAACACCGTTTGGTGGACGAGCGAAGCGTATAAGAACGATAACCACCCCGCTTCGAAAGAAACCTGGAAAGCCGTCAAAGAAATCGCCGTCAAAGAACTTTGCGATAAAAAGCTCTTTGTCGTGGACGCTTTCTGCGGTGCCAACAAGGACACCCGTATGGCCGTACGTTTCATCGTGGAAGTTGCTTGGCAAGCGCACTTTATCAAAAACATGTTCATCGTTCCCACCGCCGAAGAATTGGAAAATTTTGAACCCGATTTCGTCGTTTATAACGCTTCCAAAGCGAAAGTGGAAAACTACAAAGAATTGGGACTCAATTCGGAAACCGCCGTCGTCTTCAATATTACCAGCCGCGAACAAGTTATCATCAACACCTGGTACGGCGGTGAAATGAAGAAAGGTTTGTTCTCGATGATGAACTATTATTTGCCTTTGCAAGGTATCGCTTCCATGCACTGCTCGGCGAACACCGACATGAACGGACAAAACACCGCCATTTTCTTCGGACTTTCCGGAACGGGCAAAACCACCCTTTCCACCGATCCCAAGAGATTGCTTATCGGTGACGACGAACACGGCTGGGACGACAACGGCGTCTTTAACTTCGAAGGCGGTTGCTATGCAAAGGTCATTAACCTCGACAAAGAATCCGAACCGGATATCTATAACGCTATCAAAAGAAACGCTTTGTTGGAAAACGTAACGTTGGATGCCGAAGGGCATATCGACTTCGCCGACAAGTCCGTTACCGAAAACACGCGTGTTTCCTATCCGATTTCGCACATTCAAAATATTGTTCGTCCGATTTCTTCGGCACCCGCCGCCAAGAACGTTATTTTCCTGAGTGCCGACGCTTTCGGCGTACTCCCGCCCGTATCGATCTTGACGCCCGAACAAACGCAATACTACTTCCTCTCCGGCTTTACCGCAAAACTTGCCGGAACCGAACGCGGCATCACCGAGCCGACTCCCACCTTCTCCGCTTGCTTCGGTCAAGCTTTCTTGGAATTGCATCCGACTAAGTATGCCGAAGAATTGGTTAAGAAAATGCAAAAGAGCGGCGCTAAGGCGTATTTGGTCAACACCGGTTGGAACGGAACGGGAAAACGTATTTCCATCAAGGATACGCGTGGCATCATCGACGCCATTTTGAGCGGTGCCATCAACGAAGCTCCCACCAAGAAGATTCCTTATTTTGATTTTGAAGTACCGACTCTCCTGCCCGGCGTGGATACCGGTATCCTCGATCCCAGAGATACCTATGCCGATCCGACCGTTTGGGAAACCAGAGCGCAAGACTTGGCAGGCAGATTTATCAAGAACTTTGCTAAGTACACCACCA
>DCGI01000102.1 GCA_002315475.1 Christensenella sp. UBA1782
GGGCAGGCGGTAAAAGAGTTTGCCATAACCAAAGGCAAAACCAACGTGACGAGTTTGGCGGAATACCGTACGAAAAAAGAGACCGGAAACTTTGATACGTTCTACTTGACCGCCGAACTTAACGTGCCGACAAACGAAGTGTTCGAAATCGAAAAGGGGGACACTTTCGACGTGCAATCCCACACGATTATCATGCAGGGAACGTTCAAAATCAACGGAAATCTGGCGAGTTCCACCGATACGAAAAACTCGGTTTATAAGGTAAATATCGAACAAAACGCAACGGCGGAAATCAACGGTTCTTTACTCGCCGAAGGCGGTATGTGGTTGGTGAAAGGGGAAGGAAAAAATACCGCTTCGGCGAAGTTTTCTTCGTTAAAAACCCTCGGAGGCGGGTGCTTCGAAAATGCGGGCAACATAGAAACGGACAGTTTCGGCGTGGACGCTTCTTCTTCGTTTACCAACGGAAAAGGGGCAAGCCTATCGACGGCGCAGGCGTTTTGTTACGGCACCGTCCACAACGACGGAACGGTGGACTTTACGGGCGACACCGAGTTTTTCCATTCCCTTGTTTTCGGTAACGGCGAAAACGGAACGGTCACTTTCGAGAAAGGCGTCAGTTTCAAACAGGGCAGTCTGTCGAACGAAGGAAAGGTCGTGAACCGCGGAGACTTTATTTGTCGAGAAGGCGTGACGATAGAAAGCGTCGCAGAAGGTTTTGATAACACGCAAGGAACGATTTGGGGATACGAAGCGATAGAAAACGTAACCCAAAACGTCAATATTAAAGAAAAACTTTCCGAAGAAAACGTTTCCCTTTCTTACCTGGAAACGTACTATGACGAAACCCTGCAAAAGCCCTCTTTGTCGATAGACGGCGAGGAGATTACGCAAGAATTGTTCTCGGTCGAGTTTTCTCCCGCATCGCCGATAGAGGTCGGTACGATTACCGTGACCGTTACCTGTACAGAAGAAAAGTGTATGTACGGCGGGAGTTACGAAACTACCTACGAAATTTTGAAAGGAACCTATGAAGCGTCTTCTGCGATTCTTCTTACCTCCCGTTTGTCGAATACGAATTATGAAAAAATCCTTTTGACGAGCGATATAACGTACGGTAATAAAACCGCTTATCGCAATGCGGTTACCCTTGCCGAAGGGATAACGCTGGACACCAACGGATATACTTTGACGTTGGAAGACGTTACCTTTACTAACAAGGGCGTTTTGGACAATTCCGCCGGAATCGGTGCCGAAAAGAAGTGCGGACTGCTTCTCGGAAAAGACGCCGTTATTCAAAATTACGGAGAAATCCGCAACAACAATTATATCGTGTTATCGCAAGAAAGTTCTACTCTTTCCCATGCTACTTCGGAAGGAAAAACCGGTACTTTGTTCAATAACGGTAAGTTGTATTGCGGGCAAACCTCTCCCGACGTTTTGGGAGAAAGTACGGGAAGTATCGTCAACCGAACGGGCTTTCTTACACTTGCCGATAATCTTTCGATTGACGGCGTTTATTATTATACCGGCAGTGCGATAGAACCCGTCGTAACCTATTCGGCAACCGACGACTTCGGCTTTTCTTCGTTTACGTTCAGCTATCTCAACAACGTAAACGTCGGTACGATTTCGTCGGTCATCGTACACCCCGACCTGTTTAACGAAAAGTATTATGGCGACGTTTCGGTTCCGTTCTCCATTCAGCCCACCGTCAAAACGGTGACTTCGGCGGAAGAATTGATTTCCTTCTGCGGAACGTCGAAGCCGAACACGAATTATTACGAAATCAAATTGGGTGCGTCGCTGACGCTGACGCAATCGGTCACCGTTCCGTCGGTTTTCGACTTTAACTTCTCTTTGTACACCGTTACGTATGCCAACGGAGCGCATTTGATTTTCGCCGACCGTTCCGATGCGGGTAGCGAGATTTTTGCCGAAGCCGACAGTACGACGACCTTCCTGCAAAACCTCTACAACGTAGATACCTTGATAGTAATCGATTCCTTTGAAGATTTACGGGTGGACGTTTCCGTTCCCGATTACGTTTCCGATTTGGGCGATGCCGGTATTCTGAACGGCGGCACGACGCAATCGGTCGTGAAATTTTCTTCGGTGACCGTTGATTTGAACGGATGCAGTATTCCTTCCGTTCACATCGTACACAATAAAAGACAAGATTACTCCATGCTTTTCAAAAATTCTCTTGCGGGTACAACGGAAAGCGTCATCGGAAACGTCGACGTGTATTCGTGCGGGTTCGTGCAGGAGGAAGGGATAGCCAAAACCATAACCGTCAATATTGAAAACTGTACGGTAGCCGGTATCGAGTTGAACGGAAACGTTTCGGGCGTAGCCATCATGTTGACGGTGCAAAACTGCGACGTCAAGAAGGATAAGGTCGTATCTTCTTCCCAATATCAGGGGAGTGACGTGTACGTCGTGGACGTCTCTTATAAAAACGTATATACCTTCTTTGAGGACTGTGAGTTCTACGGCTATTACGGCTGTAACTTTAATTACGGTATCAACGAATTGGTCGATTGCACGTTCGATTGTACGCAGACCTTCGGAAACGGGGAATTCTGGAAAAAGGGGAGCTATGCAAAAGTAACCATCGACGGGAAGGAGAAGTAATACTTCTCAAAACGTCCGTTGCGACGTAAACCCGTCCGTTGACGTTTCATTATGAAAAACGTTTTATCCTCGTTTCGTTTTGTGCGGGACGAGGATTTTTTTTCAAGGTTTCTTGAAGAAAAACGTTTGACAATCCGATAGGAGTATGCTATTATGACGGTATAGCGATTTAGTAAAGTAAAGTGCTAAAGTGATAAAGTAAAGAAAGACGAGGTTGGTATGGACGTTTCCCTATTGGGTTATGAGGAAAAAGCGGTGTTTCTGTTACGCTCTTTATACGAGCGATACGGGTATTCCGTTTATAAAATGAGTAAGTTCGAAGAATACGAATTGTACGTAAAAAACAAAGACTTTTTAGTCAGCGATCGGGTTATTACGTTTAACGATACCAACGGCAAGTTATTGGCGTTAAAACCCGACGTTACCCTTTCCATCATTAAGAGCGGAGAGGACAAAAAAGGCGTCAAGCAAAAGGTATATTACAACGAAAACGTCTACCGCATTTCGGAAAGTACGCATCGCTATAAAGAAATCATGCAGGCGGGTTTGGAATGTATCGGCGATATAGATTTATACGACGTTTACGAAGTATTGATTTTGGCGGCAAAGAGTTTGCAAAGCATTTCGGAAGATTTCGTATTGGAAATTTCTCATATCGGTTTATTGCAGTCGGTCATCGAAAAAGCTTCTCCCGATTTGGACTTCAAAAGAAAAGTCATTAAACTGGTAGAGAGTAAGAACCGGCATGATTTGAGTGCGTTATGCCAAGAATACGGCGTTTCGAAGATTTGCGAAGAAGCCTTGCTTATCCTTGTCGGTTCGTACGGGACGAGAAAAGAGGTTCTTGCAAAAATCGAAAAAGTGATGGGTATCGATTGGGAGGAAATTCGTATTCTTTCCGACCTTTTGGAAGAAAGCGAGTTTTCCGATAAGATAAAACTGGATTTTTCGGTGGTCGGGGACGTAAACTATTATAACGGTTTTGTTTTTCGAGGCTTTGTCAGCGGCGTCTGCGGCAGCATCCTTTCGGGCGGACAATACGATAACATGATGAAAAAAATGTCCCGTTCTTCGAAGGCGGTCGGCTTTGCCGTTTATCTGGACAGGTTGGAACAAATGGACGAAGGCGTCCGCAAAACGGTGGATACCGTCCTTTTGTACGACGAAAAAACCGATAAGAAATTTTTGATTGCCGAGATGGGGCGTTTACAACGAGAAGGGAGCGTGTCCGCCGAAAAAGAGTTACCTACCCGTATTCTTTATAAAAACGTCGCGGACATAAGGGGGAAGAAATGTTAAATATTGCTTTGCCGAAAGGAAGATTGGGCGAAAGGGTATACGAAATGTTTGCCAAAGCCGGTTTTGAGTGTCCGTCCATATTGGAGAACAATCGAAAACTGATTTTTGAAAACGTCGAGAAGGGGGTACGTTATTTTTGGGTTAAGCCTTCCGACGTTTGTATATACGTGGAACGGGGAGCCGCCGATATAGGCGTCGCGGGAAAGGATATTATTTTGGAATACGAACCCGACGTATACGAACTTTTGGATTTGAACGTGGGTATTTGCCGCATGGCGGTGGCGGGCCCCGTCGATTTTGTCGATAACGGTCTGAAAACTTTGCGGGTTGCCACGAAATTTACCAACATCGCCTCCCATTATTATGCGAGTATCGGCAGAGATATAGACATCATAAAGCTGAACGGTTCCATCGAAATTGCTCCGATTTTGGGACTTTCCGACGTAATCGTCGATATCGTGGAAACGGGGAAAACCCTTCGGGAAAACAATTTAGACGTAAAAACAACGATTCTACCCATCAGTGCCAGACTGATTTCCAATACCACTTCCTTCCAGTTCAAGGGAGAGGAAATCGAAAAAGCGGTACGGGAAATCAAAGGACAGATACAATGATACGAATTTATAAGTACGGTGAAGTGGCGAATTCCGAAATCTTCGCAAGAGAAAATTTATCCGCTTCGGTGGAAGATGCGGTTGCCGAGATTCTGAATAACGTCCGAAAAAACGGCGACGAAGCTTTGTTTTTCTATTCGGAAAAGTTCGACAAAGTGCGACTTGACAGGTTGGAAGTAAGCAAAGAAGAAATCGAAGAAGGCTATGCGAGCGTCGACAAAGAGTTTATCGACGTTTTGGAAGAGGCGGCAAAGAACGTTCGGGCGTTCCACGAAAAGCAAGTACGGACGAGTTTTATCGTCAGCGAAAAAGAAGGCGTGGTGTCGGGACAAAAAGTTTTACCTATCGCCAAAGTGGGATTATACGTTCCCGGTGGGACGGCTGCCTATCCGTCCACCGTTTTGATGGACTCCATTCCCGCCAAAATAGCGGGTTGCGGAGAAATCGTCATGATTACGCCCCCGAAGAAGGACGGAAAAATCAATCCCGTCATTTTGGCGGCGGCAAAAATAGCGGGAATCGACAGAATTTTCAAAATAGGCGGTGCACAGGGCATCGGTGCGTTGGCATACGGAACCGAGAGCGTCCCGAAGGTCGATAAAATCGTGGGGCCGGGAAACGCCTACGTTGCCGAAGCCAAAAAACAGGTTT
>DCGI01000062.1 GCA_002315475.1 Christensenella sp. UBA1782
TTCCACACCGTTTCCGAATTCATAACAATAACCCAAACGATACTGCGCTTGATCGTTTCCCTGCTCAGCGGCTTTTTGATACCATGCTACCGCTTCCTCGTAGCTTTGTTCCACACCGTTTCCGAATTCATAGCTTTCGCCTAAGTTGTACTGTGCTCGGTCGTAGCCTTGTTCGGCGGCTTGACGATAAAAAGCAACCGCTTTCTCGTAGCTTTGTTCCACACCTTTTCCGTATTCATACAACAAACCCAAACGAGTCTGCGCTTGTTCGTTTCCCTGCTCGGCGGCTTGACAATACAGATCGATGGCTTTCTCGATGCTTTGTGCCACGCCGGTACCGTATTCGTAACAATAACCTAAACTGTACTGTGCTTGGTCATTGCCTTGTTCGGCGGCTTTCCGATAAAACTCTATCGCTTTCGCATAGTCTTGCTCCACGCCGTTACCGAAGAAATAGCAATCGCCTAAGTTGTACTGCGCTCGGTCGTAGCCTTGTTCGGCGGCTTGTCGATAGTATTCTACCGCTTTCGCGTAGTCTTTCTCCACGCCGTTTCCTAATTCATAACACAAACCCAAACGAGTCTGTGCGTAATCCTGTCCCTGTTCGGCGGCTTGACGATAGTATTCCACCGCTTTCGTATAGTCTTGTTCTACGTATTTTCCGAATTCATAGTAAATGCCTAAACTACTTTGCGCGCGGTCGTTGCCTTGTTCGGCGGCTTGCAGATAATACTCCATCGCTTTTCCGTAGTCTTGTTCCACACCCGTTCCGAATTCATAGAGATTTCCTAAATTGCATTGCGCTTGGTCATTGCCTTGTTCGGCGGCTTCCCGATAAAACTCCATCGCTTTCGCATAGTCTTGCTCCACGATAATACCGTATTCATAATATATACCCAACTGATTTTGCGCTTGGTCGTAGCCTTGTTCGGCGGCTAGAACGTACCACTTGAACGCTGCCTCTTCATCCGATTCCACGCCGAAACCGTCTTTATAACATTCGCCCAAATTGAATTGCGCGCCGGCATATCCTTCTTCGGCGGCTTCCCGATACCACCCTACGGCTTTTTCCTCGTCTTGTTCCACGCCGATACCGTATTTATAATAATCTCCCAAAGCGCACTTTGCCGGAGTATTTCCTTGTTCTGCGGCTTTCCGCATCCAGACAAACGACTGTTCGTACTCTTCGTTTTCAAATAATTCTTGTGCGTACTTGTATTGTGCTTGGTCATCGCCCAGTTCGGCTCGCTTAAAAATGTTACCGTTAAAAATTTTCATCGTTAGCTCCCTTATTTTTTTATTTGTTTTTTGTATCCTTCCTATTTCGTCCGACTCGTTTCCTTTTCCGTCCTTTCCCTTTTTGTCCTTCGACTATACCATATTGCTTTTTTCTTTTCAATAGTTTTTTCGTACTTTTTTTCTTATTTTTCTGTGCCCTAAACCGTTTTGCGCATTGGGTTCGTCGTTTTTCGCTACGCCGTTTCCTTTTTCATAGCAATGGGCTATATTGAATGGGGCACCGATTCGATTTTCTTTTTTGCCTCATCGCAACCGCCTACGGCAGATTGCCGATACCAATCCTCCGCTAAAGCGGTGTTTTTTTCAACGCCCAAACCGTTTTCGTAGCAGCTTGCCAAGTTGTATTGTGCAAAAACGTGTCCGTTTTCGGCGGCAATTTGATATAAATCAAAGGCTTTTTCGAAATTTTGTTTGATTCCTTGTCCTTCAAAATAACAATTAGCCAAATTGAACGTTCCTTCGTTATCCCCTTGTTCGGCGGCTTGTTTGTACCAAAAAACGGCTTTTTCGAAATCCTGTTCCACACAAATTCCCTTTTTGTAAAAATAGCCTAAATTGTTTTGCGCCATTGCGTTTCCTCGGTCGGCGGCACTGCGATAGTACTGCAAAGCGCCTAATCCGTCCTTTTTCCCGCCGTACCCGTTTTCCAAACAAACCGCCAAACAAAACATGGCTTCCGCGTTGTCCTTTCCGGCGGCTTTCCGAAACCAAGCAAGTGCCGTTTCTTCGTCTTTCCGAGTGCCGTAACCGTTTTGATAACACAAACCGATCGCCAACATCACTTCGGGCTTTTCTTGCAAATCGGGTTTACGAAACCACTCCAAAGCTATATCGTAGTTCTCACTTTCCCAAAACATCATGGCGACGGCATACTGTGCGTCGGTGTCTCCTGCGTGAGCAAGTTGTAGTAAATTGTCCTTCTTACCTGTTTCCATCTTATTTCTCCTTATGTATCCGTTAAAAATCAATATTCAATCAAGAAGCTTTTGGCTTCTTGGCTTTTTTCCCTCTCCGTCTTAAAAAGTTCCCTCCCCTTTCCGTAACGGTACCGTTATTTATGTTTTCGGTCAAAAACCCGTAAAACCTTTAAGCGACGTATATGCTTTTGGGCATAAACCGCCCCTTGTTCCGCCGATTTCGTAAAGTATTCCAACGCCTTATCGTAACTTTTTTCGGTTCCTCTGCCGTAAGCATACGACAAACCCACCATATATTGAGCAATCCGATCCCCCTGTTCGGCGGCTTTCAAATACCAAAAAAGAGCGGATTCTTCGCTTTTTTCCACCCCGTTTCCGTCAAAATACCGACCGGCAACGATACACTGCGCCTCTTTGAGTCCCTGCTCGGCGGCTTTCAAATACATTTGAAAAGCCAGCTTTTCGTTCTGTTCCACACCGTTCCCTTCATGATAACTCTGCGCCATACTCATTTGTGCGGCGGAATTTCCTTGTTCGGCAAGAGCAAGAAGTTCTTGTTTGTCTTGACTGATTTTATTACTCATTTTTTTCTCCCGAATTTTTCTCCCGAAAGTTTTGGGGAAAGTTCCGTTTCAAAAACATCCCCGTCTATTAACAGTATACCATACTTCAAAAACTCTTGTCTATATGCTTTTCGACTATTTTTATTTTTTTGTAAAAAAATACCGAATCGCTTTCTTATTTGATTTATGTATCCGTAGATACAAATAACTCAGCGTGCACTTCGTGGACTTTTTTATTGCATTAGTCTTATCGGTAGCAATGGATACCTTTAATCAATGATTTATCTTTTTACTCCGTATGAAACGTAAAAAAGGGGTTTTATGATAATGCGTTTGTTATTCTTTATCGTTTTTGATTCCATTTTGAACAACCGTAAAAAGCGGACGTATCACAACGTAAAGAAGGAGAAGTGTAAGAAAGGTTCCAAAGGTTTTTACAAGTATAAAAAGCGTACCGACCGACGTAAGATACGGTATCGGAAAGAAAGACTTCTTCCAACTTTTCGCAAAAAGCGAAAGCATAATCGGGCAAAGCGGTTATGCCCGAGCCGAACGTACATTTTTTCAAATCGACGCAACCGCTGAAAGCGTAATCGGATAATTCGCAAACGCTGTCGGGAACATGAACTTCCCGAACGCCCCGTACACCGTTATACGCCATATATGCAATCCGACAAACGGGAGTACTCGAAGGAAAGGGGACGCCGTTTACGGCACGAAGCAATTTTCGGAGAGGTGTAAACACTAAGCACCCGTCCACCGCCGCAAGAAAGGTATTCTTCGGATCGACGACAAAGCGTTTAATATTTTTGCAACCGCTAAATACATAAGGATTTATATCCCGCATTCCGCAAGGAAGATGAACCTCCCGAAAGCCCTTATACCGTTCAAAGACCTTATCGCCGACGGCGATTACGGTTTCTTTTCCCACCCTTTCGGGAATACACACGACGGCATCCTGACCAAGGTAGGCAGTAAGTTCCATGCCGCCGTCTATTCTTCGAAATCGCCATTTTTTGCAGATTTCAAAAACGTTATACGGATCGGATAAGATTTCCCGAATGTTCTTGACGACGTCGTTTTCGGGAGCCTCTCGGACTACGTTATTTTGATACCAATTCTCTAAAAAAAACAAGCACTTTTTCGGCGGGTTCTTCGACTGTAAAGCCGCATCGTAAAAAGAGCCGTAGTTCGTCGATTTCAGTACACCTGCTTCGGCAAAGATTTCCAACACCCTGACGGCGTCCTTTTCATAGATAATCGGCAAATATTCATTCCGTTGTCGAAAAAGATAACGAACGTACTCCTCTCGAACGGCACCGCTATACAAATCGGGATACTCGATAAAGCCCCTTGCGAAAAAGAACCTGTAGATATCGCGCTTTAGTTTTGCAAAGGAAAACTCCGGATAAACCATGGTAACGTTACTTGCATAACGAGCGGCGTCTTCGACGCAAAACCGATCCCCCCCTTCGATAAAAATCGTCGTATTTATCAAACCCAAAGAACCTAACCCGAGATAGCAGACGGAAGCGGGGATCACGATTCTGTCCAGGTAGGTCGAGCGAAACGCCTTATCGTCGATATAGAGGACGGTATTCGGAAGAATCAGTTCTTCCAATCGGACTTTCGAAAAAGATGACGAGCCAATGGCGAGAACGCCGTAAGGAACCCGAACGATTCCTTCCGCCGAGCTTTGAGAATATTTCACGACCTTGCCGTTTTTAACGGAAAAACCCATGGTTATTATTCCTCCGTTACCGACACTCGCAGGTGATATTCCCGTGCGTATTTTTCGGCAAAGCTACCCGCTTTTGCGTAGATACAAAGGTCATTGCAACCGTTAAAACAATACAAACCGATGTCGGAAACCGACGGGGGAACGATAATCTTTTTTAAGGAAAAACACTCCGAAAACGCAAAGGCACCTAAGCTTTCTATACCGTCTTCCAAAACCACTTCGGTCAAATTTTCGCACCCGTGAAAACAGCTGGATTCCACTTTTTTAATACCTTTCGGAAGATGGATATACTGCAAGCCTACGCATTTGAAAAAGGCAAACTTATCGAGCGTAGTGAGTGTGTCGGGCAAGCGAACGGAACGAAGCGAACTCATGTGCGAAAAGGCGTGTTCTCGTATGACGGTAACGGAATCGGGAAGGAATACGGTCTTGGCGTCGTTGAGTTTCCGAGAATAAAACCCTCGAAAGCGATTGGAAAAAGCACTTTCTCCAATGGTGGATACGGGATACTTTCCTATACGAATCGGGATATCAATCTCCTCTCTTTCCCCTTTATATCCGAGTATCTCCACCGTATTGTCGGGAAGTTTTTCATAACGCCAAAGCTGTTTCATGTCGTACACGTTAAAGGGATCTTTCGATAGTTCTCTTTCACAAAATTTATCTTGGTCTTCCGCCGTAATATGGGTTCTTTTCCAGTCCAAAAGATACGCCGAACATTCGGTGGCATGCCCTTCTTCGAGAGGCAATAGAAATTCTTCTTCAAAGTTTCGAATGGTGATTTTTCCGCTTTCAGCAAAAAATCGAACAATGGGCACGCAGTCGTTTTCGGCGATTATGGGCAAATACTCCTTCTTCAGTCTTGCGATGTATTTGTAATATTCCTGCCGATTTTCTTCGCTGTATTTTTCAATATTTCGGATAAAACCGATGCAAAGTTTTTTCTTCAAAACGGGATCTTTTATCCGTTCAAACGGCAAAGAAGGATAGACGATGAAACAGTCGGACGACTCTTTGACGAGGGGACGTAAATCTTCGAAGGTACAACCTTCGGCAAACTCCATTCTTGCCGAGCAGGAAGCAAACGCCTCCCGCCCGATATACTCTAACGTACTCGGGAAAACAAAACTTTTACAATCTCGGCACCCTGCAAACGCATGATCCCCTATGCTTTTTAAGCCTTCCGCAAAGTGTACGTTCTGCAATTTTCGACAGTCAAAAAAAGCGTCGTCCCCGATTTCTTCGATGCTCGAAGGGAAATCGACCGAAGTCAGTTTTGGACAACAACAAAAAAGACTGTCCGATATTTTATTGATTCCTTCGGGCAGTACGACGCTGCTGAGAGAGGTACATTCCTTAAAGACCTCCGCATCTATTTTTTCTACCGAATCGGGTAAAACGATTTCTTTCAAAGAACTGCACCCGAAAAAAGCCTCCGGGCCGATGCTTTTTAAGGTTTTCGGCAAAACGATACTTTCCAGCGACCGACACTCCGAAAAAGCCCCTTGCATGATGACTTGCACGCCTTCCGGCAAAACGATTCTTTTTATCCGATCTTTTCGCCAAAAGGCTTCTTTTGCTATACTCTTGACTCCTTCGGGAACGAAAACTTCTTCTTCCGTCCCCTCATCATCCATATAGAGTTTTAATTCGTCGTAAACGATAAGGAACTTGTTAAACATGAAGATCGCCTTCTTTTAATACGAGTTTTATTGCCCACACCGGACACTCGGGTATTACTTCTTCGTCATCCACGAAAATAAATGCCGTAGTATAGTCGGTTTTTTGTTGAGGGAAAACACCGTATCCGTCGGTGAAATAGAGTAAACCTTTCAAATTGGTAAACTCTTTGTTTTTCCTTAACGTTTCCACATACTCAAAAACAGGGCGAAAATCGGTTCCGCCGAAGCCATGCAAACGCATTGTTTTTATGTAGTTCTCCATATCTTCTTTGCAGGTTATTTTGGCATCTTCCTGAATTTCGGCATCACATTGGATAATATGGACGTTGATTTTGGTAAAGAAACTCTCTTGCTGCAGAAGAATGTTATAAGTTTTTTGAATAAACTTCTGCACCAATTCGCCCGCCACCGAACCCGACGTGTCAATGGCAATGACAAAATCTTTGATTTTGTTCACGTTTTTGTATTCCAGCGGCTCGATTAAGGGCATTTTGCCGAACAGTTTCATGCCGTAAGTGTAAAAGATATAGTCAAATTCGTCATCGTTGACTTGCATCACCTCGCCCATAACGGCAAATTTCTTCAAGAATTCTGCATAATCCACTTTTTCGCGCGTTACTTCTCGAAGGTTCTGCGTCAAAAAACCGGAATCTTTTCCGATAGTTTTTTGGAAAGTATCCAAATCCACTTCCATTCTTTCGGCGATATGTTTCCACTTCTCCGCCAAATCCTGCATGAAGCCGTAACGAGGCATATTCTTCCGATTGTCTCTCGGACGCTTTCCCGTCCTCGTATCCATCTTGTTATCTTTCCACGGGTTTTCGCTCTGCGATGGTTTACCGCCGGTCTTTTGACAATTTCCGTCGGAACCGCTTGCCGACCGTTCTCTATTCTCCCCGTATTCTTGGGACGAAGGGGGTAAACGGGGAGTTCCGTCGTCATCGTATCGTACGCCTCGCGAAGAATTGTTCCCTTCTTTGCTTTTTCCTTCGATTTTCTTGGTATCGTCACCATCTCCGTTTATGGAAAAATCGTCAGACGGATACCATACGGCGTGATCGTCACACTGAAAAGCCGAACGGATTTCTTCCAGTTGCTGCTCGTTATAGTTATTGTCGACAAAGTATTGATATAAGGATTCTGCCGTAATCATTTTGACCGACTCGGAGAGTTTTTCTATGATTTTTTTCTTCAACGGAATGGAGTTGACTTCAATGCAGTTTAGATTCAAATCGTTTAATACGTTCTCTACGGCAATATCGCATGCGGTATCCCATGCATTTTTTTTCACTAACGTGCCGACAAATGCGTGGCGAAACACACAGTGAAAGACCATGTGCAAATATTCCCGAGTCACTCTTTTCTCGGAATCCTGAAAGCACTGAATGATATACACAGGATCATAATAAATGACGTCACCGGATACGGCAATTCCGCCGACGGCAGACTCAAAACGGAACATACTGATAGCCATATCCAAAAATCGCATATTGATGACTAACGTATCTCGGGAAATCTTCAAGATTTCGGTAGCGACTTGTTCCAGTCTTCCTTCATTGTCAAGTTCTTGTATTTGCTGATTCGATTCAAATTCGTCCATGTACGCCTCCCGAAGTTTTGTTTTATTATACCAAATCCATCGGCGTTTTGTAAACAGTCTTTTTTATACATTTTCGTAAAACCGTTTTCTCTGTAAAAAAATCGGAAAGCATGCTTCCCGAAAAAAAACGGATAGATACTCAAAAAAGACTTACGACTCGGCGATGATTTTTCGCTCTTCTTTCTTGGCGGATACTCTGTCGTACTTCTTCTTGTCTTTTGTGTGCGTCGCAGGATAGCGTATCTGCGCTTTTAGGTGATCGATATCCCGTACCCGTAACGGATTCACTTGAATCTTGATTCTTATTTTTTTCATGGTTCCTTCTCCTTAACTTCTATTCTTTTCTTGTTCCTTCTACGCAAAAAAACAGCAACCGAAACTACGTCTGTGCTGTTTTCTCAATGTATTGCAAAAATATAGGATTAAAAACTATTCCGCCTTCGATGCTTTGATACCGTCAAGCAGTTTTGCCAATCTGGCCTTCTTTCGGGAAGCGGTATTGATGTGATATACACCTTTACTCTTGGCTTCGTCGATAAGAGATACGGCTTTCTTGAAAAGTTCTTCCGCGTCGGCAACTCTGCCTTCGGTAACGGCAAGTTCAAACTTCTTCATGGCGGTCTTTACACCGCTTTTAATACTGGTATTTTGTGCTTTTTCCTCTTGAGAAATCAAAACACGCTTCTTTTGAGATTTGATATTAGGCATTTTTTCTCCTTCTATTGGGTAGATATTTATTTTTATGCTCGTATATAATAGCATAATCGAGAAAAAAAAGCAAGAAAAACAATAGGCTTTCGTAATAATTTTTCAATGAAAAGTTCATACTTCGTTTATGAATCGTCACTTTACCCCTTTATGGGAAGAAACCGCAAAGCTTTCCGCCGACTTATACACCGTAACGACCGAAAAAAAACACTTCGGGCAAATCACCGTAACCCGCTCCGTTCACAAAAAAAAGGACACCTCTTTCGTTACCGTTTCCGCGACGCACCCCCTTACCGACCGCATCGAACTCAAAAAGCGACTGACCGTAGAAGTGAAAAAAGTTTTGGAAAACTACTTTCTGCGTTATAACGTAACCGAACAGAGCAAAGTGCTTGTGGTTTGTTTGGGCAACAAAAACCTCACCTGCGACAGTTTAGGTTATCGTGTTTCCGAAAAACTCCTCGTAACCTCTCACCTTTTTAAGCAAGAAGGTCTGCGACAGCGGTTCGGCAATCTTTGCTGTCTGCCCTGTGGCGTGGGCGGTTGTACGGGTATCGAAAGTTTTTCCGTCGTACAAGGGACGGTACGAGAAATCAAACCCGATCTTGTGATTGCCGTCGACACCCTTTCTTGCTCGACGCTTTCCCGTTTGGGCGGTTGCGTACAACTCTCCGATAACGGTATTCAACCGGGAGGCGGCGTGGGAAACCCCAAAAAAGCTCTTTGCCAAACCACCTTAAAAATACCCGTCATCGCCGTAGGCGTTCCTTTCGTGATTTACGTTTCTCGTATTCTTGCCGAATACGGTGCATCCGTACCCCTCAAAAAAGAGGATCCCGCCACCGATTTGATCGTTTCTCCCCGAGAAATCGACTTTTTATGCGACGATTATGCCACCATCCTTGCCGATGCCGTCAATCAAGCGGTGCACCGGTCGTATTTCGGCTGAAAAACATTTTTTTACGTCGCCGCTATCGGATTTCCATTTTTTTGCCATTGACGAAAAGGTTTTTTTCTTTTATAATATAATAAATAATTTTATAGTATTATATATCCATAAAGAAAGGATAACGAATAGCCTTTGAGGAGGTAACATGAAAATCGCCACAAAAAAATATTGTATCGGTTGCTTGCTCTTTTTCGTCTGTTTATTTTGTCTTATCGCCACGCCGAAACCGACTGCTTATGCCGAACCGATAACCGATTTCAGCGGAGGTACGGGAGAAGCCGAAACCCCTTACCTGCTTTCTTCGGCGGACGATATTCTCGATTTATCTCAAAAAGTCAACGACGGTTCTTATAACGCCGACGGAAAGCTTTACGCATCCTGTCACTACGCTCTTACGCAATCTGTCGACATGTCGGAAAAAAACTTTACCCCCATCGGAAGCGGCACTTCCACATACATCGTTCATCCCGATATGTATGCCTATCTCAAAGACTTTTACGACTATTTCGAATCCGTCAATCCCAACGGTTTTTACGAAGGATACTGGGACACCTATCATACGGCTTTTTACACCGATTCGGCTTGCACCGTTCCTTGCGACGGGACTTTTGACACGACGGGAGCCACCCGTTATTATTACCCTTACGAAACTATCAACGGTTTTTACGGTTCTTTGGACGGGCAAGGCTACTCCGTCGTCAATCTCTCTTACATATCTTCCACCGCCCCATACGGAGGATTCTTCGGTTATATCCGCAATGCGACCATAAAAAATCTTTCGATACGAAACGCCTATATTACCTGTTCGGCTTCGGAATCCAAAGTGGGTGCTTTTGCAGGTTGTGCGACGGGTTCGGTCATAACGGGAACGGTAACAAACGATTCTTACACCTACTGCAAAGCGTCTTCCTGTACCCTTTCCGGTACCTATGCGGGAGGAATCGTCGGATATTTTGAAAAACAAACCATATTAACCGCCGATACCAACGGTTATAATATGTTGAGTTCGGATGCCTGTATAGAGGTCTTAAACGAATACCAACTTAGCGTTCTTTCCATCTGCGCTGCCGAAAACAATACCGTTACGGGCAAAAAAGCGGCGGGCGGTATTTTGGCGTGGAACGCCTTAAACGCTTGGGACGAACACGCGGGCAATAATCTCGGCGCACCCGATTATTTATCGATTCAACATTCTTATGCCTATCAAAAAGATTCTCTTACCACCATTACGGCAACGGATACGGTAGGGTTTGCCGCCGATATCGTTGCGTATTCGGAAGGGAAAAACTGTTCCGTCACCAACTGTTTGACACAGGCTCCCGTTTCGGCTACCTACTACGGCGGCATTACGGCGGGCATACCTTCCGGCGATTATCAAATATCCGCCTTCTCGTGTTTCAGTACCTTACAGAGTAATCCTCTGTTTTCCAACGGCGGTATCCCTTCTTCGGGCAGCTCGGGCTTTTATGAAAACGTCGCCGCTTTGAGCGGAAACGTCTCTCTGCTCGTGGGCGAAAAGACCTCCACTTTTAAGCTTCTCACCATGAGCGCTCTCCCCGATACCGATTGGCTCATTCCGCAAAAAAGCGGAACGACATACTATTATCCCGTTTTGAAGGGAAGTAATCTGCTTCTCGGCTTTACCGGATACGATTTTTACGTGAACGGCGTATTGGAAAATATCTTTTACAAAGGTGCCACCTATACCTACACCTTTATCGACTGCGCCCCGAAAACGGGATACACGCCGAGCGGTTGGAAAGTCGACAGTGAATCCTCCCTCTACGCCAAAGGACAGACGAAACAGTTTACTTTCAATCAAAACCATTCCGTAACGGCTCGGTATACCTTAAAGAATCCTACGCTGAACGTAGCCGCCCTTTCCTTTACTTTTGACGGAAAAACGCACAACGTACAAGCAACCGCCACCCACGACATTCCCGTTTCCGCCACGTTCGTATGGAAGAAAAACGACGTAATCGTATCGACGACTTCCGTCCTATCCGTTCGGCACGTCGACGATGCCGGTTCCTATACCTGTACGGTTACCGTCGAAGACACGAACGAACAAACCGCAAGCACCCAAAAAACCGTTTCCGTCAGCATTTCGCCCGTTACCCTATTGATTGACTTACATCAAACTTCGACTTACGAATACGGGACGGTTCCTACCCAAGCGACCTGTTCTCCTACGACTTTGGCTTCGGGCGAAACTTTTTCCGTTTGTTATATCGTCGGCGCAAACACCGTAACGGCCGAGCCGACCGAAATCGGGCAATACATGGTTTCGGCTTGTCCCGACAACGATACCGTTCGGAAAAACGACTATTTCGTAACGGCGTTATCGAGGGAAATCGTCGGGAAAAAAATCATTTTAACCGTCACCCTACCCCAAAACGAAGTAACCTATACGGGCGTACCCGTTACACCGACCAATACCGTATCCTATCCCGACGTCGCCCTTGACTTCGGGGAGATTCCTACCGCTGTGGGTTCTTACACTATCCACGCAACGTTGACGGGTTCTAAAAAAGACTGTTACGAACTGTTGGAAACACCGGCTTCCCTGACGATATCGGCGGCGACCTTTACCGCCACGCCCAAAATCGGCGGACATATTACCGAGGAAGATTCCGTACTGTATGCAACGTACACTTTCGACACCACCGAACACAAGCTTCTTACGTCCGATTTTACCCTGCAAGGCGTCCAAAACGCACAAGCCGTTTCGTTGACGGTCGAAGGTGTCACCGATGCGACCGACCGAAAAACCGTTTCGTATACCCTTTCGGCACCCAATCATAACGACGTAAAGGGTTCTGTTACCTACGTCGTCGAAAAGGCGAGCGTGACGTTAACGAGTTATAAGCCTATTACCGTAAAAACGAAATACTACGACGGGACTTCCTATTATCCCGTAGAAAATTGGGCGGGTTGCTTCGAAGAAAGCCTTTTTACCTTATCTTCTTCGGTTTTCAAAAAAGACGACGCCGAGAGCGTCTACGGAAACGATTTGACCATAGAAGGCACTTTCTCCTTACGGGACGACAAAAACTATTGTATCGACGGTGAAAACACCCTTTCGTACGAAGGCGGTTCCATCGTAGATATGCCCTTGACTTTTACTTCAAAAACCTATACTTTCCGCAAGATTTACGACGGACAAACGATAAACACCGTCAACGTCCCCGACGCTTGCTACACCATAACGACGGCGACGGGAAACACGTTATCCGTTCTGCGTACCACCGAAGACATCCCCGTATCGACTTTTCAAGGTACGGTGGTATACGGTACTTCGGATGCTTCCGACGACTGCACCGCTTCCGTTACCTTTACCGTTGACTTAACCAATACGCATTATACCTTTGAAACCATCGGAAAAAGCAAAACCATTACCCTTTACGACTACGCCGCACAGATCGCCAAGCGAGAAGTCACCTTATCCGGAGTGGAAGCCCTTTCTCGTACCGCCGACGGAACGACCGTCGTAACCCTCAAAGGCGGCACCTTAATCGGCGTATTGGCAAAAGACCAATTTTCTCTTTCCTTTACTTTGGGAACCGGTGGCATTGCTTCTCCCGAAGCATCGAAAGTACCGTATCTCGTGTCCTATTCGCCCGTCCTTACCGGTACTTGCCTCAAAAATTATCGTTTGGCATCCTATTCTTCGGTCTACGTCTTTATCGACACCCCCTTGCTTTTTACAAAGGGAACGTATACTTTCCAAAAAGTTTATGACGGTAAAACCGAAAACCTCGTCAACCTTCCTTCGGCTTGCTACGTGATGACAACGAAAAGCGGAACCGTTCTTACCATGCTTACCGACAACGAAAACGTGCCGCTACCGACTTTACAAGGAACGGTAACCTATAGTGCTACCGACGTTTCCGACTGTACCGCTTCTCTTACCTTTACCGTCGACTTGACAGGTTCTTGCTATGCTTTTGAAGGGGAAGGCAAACAAAAAACCTTTACGTTCGACGGTTATCCCGCACAGATTACCGTCAAAGAAGTTACGCTATCCTGTGTGGAAGCTCCGCCCCGTCCCTATGACGGAACGACCGATATTACCCTCGAAGGGGGCACCCTTATCGGGGTTTTACCAAAGGATAAAGATAACCTTCTTTGCTCTTTGGGGACGGGAACCGTCGCCTCTCCCGACGTTTCGGGAACGGCGTACCCCGTTTCGTATACGCCCGTTCTTTCGGGAAGCGCATCTAAAAATTACCTCTTGGCTTCGTACGCCTCGGTTACCGCACTGATTACCAAAGCGACACCCGTCGTAACGCCGATTTTTGAAACGAGCATCTTCGTAGAGGACGCTTCGGCTTCTTTACCCGCTATCAAGCCGCAAGAGGGTTGCGTGAAGGGTACACTGACTTGGGACGCCTACTCCTTAGCCGTTTTACCCGACGGCGAACATGATTTCGGGTGGACTTTCGTACCCGAAGACACCCAAAACTACCTTACGGCAAAAGGCACCGGTACCGTCCGCATCGAAGCGTTACTCGTGACGGATTTGACCGTTTCCGCACGAGGTTTCCGAAAATTCTACGTGCGGGATACTTTCGTGCCTTATTTTGAAGAGGGCGGCGAACTGTTAAACGTAACCGCAATCTACAACAACGGCACCAAAAAAGCCTTACATCCCGACGATTATTCTTGTACTTTGGTTTCGGGAAACGAAACGTTTTCTCACTACACCGATAACGCCGTTTTGATTTCTTACACCCAAAACGCCGTAGGCGGCGGTACCCGAACGGTTCGTGCGACCTATCATGCCACCGTCTCGCGGAAAGAATACAAAACACCCTACGTTATTTCCGATTTCACCTATAACGGCACTTTACAATTACCCCTTCTGTCCTCCTTCGACGATAACGAAATGCAAATCAAAGAGGGTAGTCAGACTTCGGCTGTCGAAGCGGGATCGTACACCATAACCATACAACTGAAAGACAGCAACTACGCCGTATGGCAAAACGGTCAAAACGAGATAGCCCTTGCTTGGGAAATCAAAAAGGCCGTGGTTTTAGTGCCGATGTTTTCTAAAAGCCAACTGACCTATAACGGTAATCCGCAAACCGTTTCCCTTCACAAAGACTACTCGTCTTCCAACCTTTTCTATATAGAAGAATATAGCGAGTTTACTGCAACCGACGTCGGCAGATATGCCGCTGTCCTCACCCTTTCGGACACCGCAAACTATCGCTGGGAAACGACGCAAGATAAGATCGTGATAATAACGTGGCAAATCGTCCCCAAAAGGGTTTCCACCCCCATCGTATACAACCATACCGAATACGTCTATAGCGGCGAACCCGTCGTCATTGAAGTGGAATCCTCTCCCGACTATACCGTTTCGGGGGATATGCAAAGAACCAACGTCGGTTCCTATTCGGTTACGGCAACGTTAAACAACGATACTTACCGGAATCTCGTTTGGACGGACGGAACGACGGAGCCGTACGTTTTCACCTACAATATACTGATCCGTACGGTTTCCATTCCCGTTTGCGCCGTCCGTACTTTCCCGTATTCGGGCAACTTCGTTTCTCTCAATATTGCCGAATCGCAAGACTATTCCGTCACCGGCGACACCGTAAAACGGGATAGCGGTTCTTATAAAACCGTTTTGTCCCTCTATGACAAGAATAACTGTAAATGGGCAGATAACACGATAGCCAATATCGAATACAGGTGGAGTATACAACCCGTTTCCGTCGACAAACCCGCTTTGTTGCAAAACAACGTGTATACCGGTTCCGAACAAACCGCCAATATCTTAGGCAACAACGAATACTACACCCTGACGGGCAACAAAGGTACGAAAGCGGGTACGTATTATGCGGTAGCCACGTTAAAAAATACGACGGCAAACAATTACGTTTGGGCGGATTCCTCTTTCTCTCCCCTTCGTATCGTGTGGACGATAGAACCATGCACCGTACAGAAACCTTCGCAACCGGAGAACCTACTTTATAACGGACTGTATCAAACCGTCATCCTCGAGACGAATTCCGCTTACACCGTAACGGGAAACAGCGGCAAAGAAGCGGGAAGCTATCAAGCTACCGTTTCCCTCCGGAACGAAGAGGACTATCAATGGGAAGACGGCACTACCTCCCCATTAACCATTCATTGGAAAATATGTGCTTTACTGTTGGATTTCGGCGAAGAAAACACCGAAATCGATACGTCGTACTCCATGGGAACCTTGCTCGCTTCTCCCTATAAAAACGGCTACACCTTCGTCGGTTGGTATACTTCTCCCGATTTTTCCGAAGATACCAAAGTATCGCAAATCGACGAAGTCACCGAAAACACCGTTCTGTATGCCAAATGGGAAGAAAGCTTCTTCCCGAACGTAGAGCCGACACAATCGTCGATTTTATCCACGACCGCCATTATCGGTATTTCCGTTCTCGGCGGCGTCATCGTACTCTGCGGCGGTTCCGTTCTTCTGTTTATGTTTTTACGAAAATTCGGGAGAAAGCCCAAGAGCGGTATGTGGGGATAAACCAAACCAAACTTTTTTGGAAAGCCTCGTGCTATGCACGAGGCTTTCTTCTACGCTAAAAATGCCTTTCCGACAGAGAAGTTTCTCTCGTCGGAAAGGCATCCGCTTCGTTTTCGAAAGAGGGGTTCGGGGAGAAAACATTTTTCAAAAGGTTTTCTCCCCGCCTTTTTTACAGATTTTTCGTGATATAAGGAATCACTTTTTCAAACTTCACGCCGTACCAATGGGAAGGATCGTCGTTCGTCGCCCGAATGGCTTCCACCGTAACGTCGGCGGCAAAAGAAGCCGCTTCCAACGCCGTTTTCCCGTTAACGAAAGCACCGGTAAACGCCGAAGCGTAAATATCGCCCGTACCATGAGAATTCCTCTTTTCGCGAGTACGGAAATAGTACTCCGTCTTATGACCGTCATACACCGCCACGCCGACTTTTTCGGGATCAAAGCTGACACCCGTCAGTACGACGTTTTTCGCACCCAAAGCACAAAGCTTTCGGCAAATGCCTTCGATATACTTTTCGTCATATCCGCTTTCTACGAAAGGTTCGTCCAAAAGAAACGTGGCTTCCGAAAGGTTGGGCAGTACGTAATCCGCCTGCGCCACGAGTTTGACCATTTCTCGAACAAAATCCTTATCAAAACCGGTATAAAGCTTTCCGTAGTCCGCCATAGCGGGATCAACGATAACTTTTCCCCCTTTTTTCAACAAGGTAGCAATCATTTCGCCGATATATTCGATTTGCTTGGCGTCTCCGAGATACCCCGTATAAATCGCATCGAAATCGATTTTTTCCTGTTGCCAATGCCGTACGATGGCAGGAATGTCATCCGTCAAATCACGAAAAGTAAAGCCCTTAAAACCTCCCGTATGGGTACTGAGCACCGCACTGGGTACTATTGCCGTTTCTACGCCGAATGCGGAAATAATCGGTAATGCAACCGTTAACGAACACTGTCCAACGCAAGAAATATCTTGCACCGTAACAATTCGAGACATCTATGTCTACCTCCAATTTTTTCGGTAAAGTATAGTCCTTTTTTCTTCAAAAAGCAAATACTTTCTTAAAATAGAATTATTGAATGACGTTATCGTACAAACTCCAGTTTTCACCGTTCCGTACCAATCCGGAAGGATCGATAATCGTCAACGTATCGTCCATTTTACCGTCAAATACCCCTTCTCCTATATCGACGCTTCCCGTAGCTTCCATAAACCATATTTCTTCGAGCGATACGCTGTTGGAAAAGACGGAAGAACCGATTTCTTCCAAGTATTTCGCATTGATAATCACTCTCTTGATGGCGATTTTTTCAAAAGCATTATCGGCTATCGCCACGTAATCTCCGCCCAAAACAATGGTATCCCTTTGAGAATACTCGTCTTTTTTATAGCGATAGGCAATATAGTCTTCGGTATCGTCGGAATAGACGATAACGTATTCTCCCGCGGCATCCTTCACGAAAGACTCGGCAGCGGTACTACTCGGCGTATAGTCGGAAGTCCCCGCATCGTACGTTATCGCTTGATTATAGTAATACAGTTGCGTCGTTACTTCGTCTTTATCGTAGTTTTGATAACCGTCACCGGTGTTGGGGTTAAAGCTGAGCAGAATCTTTTTGGTCGCCGTCTGTCCCCCTTGCGTATCCGTCCATTCCAAACAAACCAACGCTTTTTGGCTCTTATAGAAGTCGGTTCCGTATAAAGCGTTTGCCCCTACTTTCCGCAAAAGCGAATTGTTCATCAACACAAAATTGCTCAAGTCAATACATTGATTGAAGGCTTTTTCGCCGATTTCGGTAACGGTATGCGCCACCGTAAACTTACTGATTTTGGAGTTATCGAATCCGTACGCACCGATAGTTTGCAACGTAGACGACACTTCGTCCGTTTGATACGTTACGGAATCGATATTGGCATGGGAGAAGGCGTGTTCACCGATTCTCACCGTTCCGTCCAGCAGCGTATAACTCTTTCCCTTGTTCAAATCGGTATTGACCGCATAGGTTATGATCGTCTTCGGCGTGGTGGAGGTGTAACGTACCGACGCATCGTTCTTGCTGACGTAGACGACGCCGCAATCCTCTTGTTGATAAATGGCGACGCCCATCGTATAATCGTTATTATCGTCGATAATAACGGTATTCTTTGCCGTTTCACCCGCTCTCGCTTTGGCACGCGTGATTCTTTCTATCGGACAAAGGTCAAACGCACCTTCTTCGATAAAGTCCAAATTGAGCGGCAAGTTGACGATATAGATATATTGGCTATATCTTTGCAAAGCCTCCTTCTTGACGCCGATTACGGGATAGGTCTTTTTGTCGTATTTGTCGTAATACGTAACGGCACTGTTGTAGTTTCTGTCGGCGGGTTCGTAGTAATAACCCGTTTTGTTGAACACATAGTATTCTTCGTACATGTTTTCCCAGTCGTCCACGATATCCGGCGTAATCGTCGCTTTTCCGTATCCGTCAATGCTCGCGGGGAATTGTAATTCCAACTTTTTTCCGTCGGCAACGACCGTTTGCGGAATGGTGTTGTTATCGTTGGCGGTGATATAAACGGTATCGATATTCTTATACCGTTCGCTTTGCGTTCTGTTGACGAGGTCAATGACGACGTACCCTGCGATTTCGTCCGAACCTTCTTCGCAAACCATTTCATAAACCAAGCCTTCGGTACCACGCGAAATATCCATCCATTTGGCGTACAGTACCGTATCGGCTTGCACGTAAAAACTCAAATTCATCGCATTGGATTTATAATAGGTTTGGTTGACATCGAACGTATCGATCGCGGGGAGATACTCTCCCGTTACGCTCTTAACGTAGTATTGCGTATAGTTGACGCTCCAACCGAGCAAACAAGACTCGATGACGGACGTTACGTTTTTATAGTGGGTATAATAGACGTTTTCTGCGCTATACGCACCCGCTTTTTTATACTTTGCCGAACCCGTTTCCATCGTGAACACGTAGAAAAGGTCTTTGCATTGTTCCCACTTGCCGTCGTCGAAAACCGTTTTTGCCAATTCGCTCGTTTGATAATACGATTTATCGTCTTTTTGGTAATAGGTTTCCGCATCGCTATACGTATACGGTGCCGTTACGAACGAATAGGTTGTCTTATTGAAAGAATAATAATCGTCGTATACTTGATCCCACGTCAAAGAATCGAGTAATGCTTCCTGCGTGGCATCCACGTATTCGTTCGAAGTTATGGTATTCGGTAAAAAGACTTTCGTATAGTTGGCGTCCTCATACCAGCCGATAAAGTTGTATTTGATGTCGCCCGCTCCTTCGTAGTCGTAATTATTGGCACGATTGATATCGTTCATCGAGTCGAAATACGTGTGCATCGGTTGAGTCAAATACGTTTCGTACAAACTCTTTTCGGTTTCGTATAGACGAACGAAAGTCAGATATTGATTCAAAATAGCGGATACCATATAATAGAACTCGTAATCGGTGGTAACGAGGAACGTATAATAGGTGGCTCCGCCGTCGTACACGTTGCTTGCCGGAACGTAGTCGTTACCGTCAAACACATAATAGTTACGGTAATACAAATTCCATTCGTCTTTTTTTGCCTTGTCGATATCCGTTCTCTTGTAGCGAGGTTGGGAAAGAATACCGTCGATATAACCGTCCGTCAAATCACTGATATCGGCAAAATCTTGGGCGTATATATCTTCTATAACGTCGAGATAGTAACAAATAAATGCTCTCCAATCGGTAATTTCGGAATAAATATCGCCGTTTTTCGTACGGAATTTTGTAAATTCCGTCAAATAATGCACGTATTCCGCTTCGGAGAACTGCGCATAATCGTGATTCTTGATGGCGGACATAACTTCGGTATATTCCGTCTTGACGTTTTTATAAGCGTCCGCTATCTCGGACAACGACTGTTCCAACGTTTTCCCCGCCTTCGTATAGGTATCGGAAAGGTATTGATACAAGCCGGTTATTCCCGTACCGTTTTCGTAGTAACTCTCGAAATACTCCAAAAACCGTTTTTGATTATAATACCTTTGCCCGTTGACGACCGACGAGAACAAACTGCCGCCGCTCGAATTCGTTGTACCTTTGTATAGATTTTCCACCGAGAACAAACTGCCTGCGGGGATTTCGTACAAGATGGTGTTTTCTTCCACCGCATAACCGTCTTCAAACCCTTCTCTGCCCGTATAAGCGGTCGCCTGCGTGGCGTCGTAAATTTTTACGGTAAAGGTTTGCTCGGTATAATAATGTGCGTAGTATACGATATTTTCGCTGTGCGTTCCCGTCAGCTTCATGGCTTCGTTTCGGTATCCCGTCGTCAAATAGGAATAATACGGCGTATCGAACCACCCTAAGAACTTATATTCCACTTTGGTACCGTTCACCGTACGATATATCGAAGCGGTAACGGTGGCGTCTAAGACGATTTCTTCGCTGCCGCCGCAAGTATAGGTAGCCGTCTTGTATTTGTTGTCTTCAAAACTGTATCCGTATTGGAAAGTCAGCTGATACCGTCTGTTGTCGACGTCGCTGCAATAATAGGTAATATCGTCTTTTATTTCGATATGGTTTTTGAAACTGACCAAACTGTCCGCCGTTTTTTCGGAGTTTTTATACCAAACAAGGGACCAGTCTTCGTTTTCCTTTGCGGTGTAGAACGTGGAATACCGACGCAAGTCTTGATTGGTATCGGTAAACAAATAAAAGCTTTCTATATCCTGTTCGGAAACCTGTCCCAAACGAACGATTCTTCTTTCTTCGCTCTCCGCACCTTCCAAACCGGCATAATAGAACAGAAAATCCGCGGTCTCGAAATATAAGAAATACTCGTTCCGATAGCGCATATTCTCTTCCAAATCGGGATTGGTCGGATCGTCCAAATAGCGTTTGTATAAAACGGCGTGTTCGTAATCGTCTATGATGCCGTTCCGATTGATTTGTGCGGTATAGAATAAATATCCCGCCGAATTTTTATAATAGAAATAGGCGTTTTCACATTCGTCCTTTTCTTCGACGGTTTGGAAAACGTCGAAGTCGTCGACAAAGACGCTTTCGTAGGTAAAGCCGTAATCGCGTATACGAGATTGATACATGTTATAGAACGAATTGATTTCGGCGGGCTTGGTGAGGTCGATTTTGTCGTACTCCTCCCAAAACGTCTTTACGTCGGATTCCACAACGGTGGGATAAACCGCCTTGAAAGCATTTTTAATACGGCTGTCCAACGAGGCTTTATCGGCACCGTACATCATTTCCATAATGCGTTGCCATTCTTCTCGATTGGCTTTTAACCATAGAAACGCGGCAATCTGTTCGTTGTTTACGCCGGCGTTTTTCCACGCTTCGTATTGTTCTTGCAACAAATACAGTTCATACAAACGAACCTGTTCGTAAATCGCCATTTTTTTCCGAATGACGCTGTCGGGACTGGGTGCACCGTCCGACTGTCTGTCGGGAGAAATCGCATACGTAGCCGTATCGACATAGGCAAACGGATCGTACGCCGAGAAGTCCTCGTAGAACGGGACGATAAACTGTGCCACCAGACCTTTGACGTTGTTGTATTCTCGACGGAACATAACCGTTCTGTCTTTCTTCAAATATTTTGCATACATATTGACGGAAGCACGAATCTCGGTCAAAATACCGTCCCGCACCCGAGCAATATAATTCCCCTGATAATCGCGAAGAACCCAATTCGTTTGCCCTTCGCCCAGCGGTCTTTCGGCGGGTTCTACGAAATCTTCCGCTTCCTCGTCCCAAAGCTGACCGAAACCGTTATAATAATACTCGTTATCTTTGGCGTCCTTAATGACGTAGCACCATAACGAAGAATACCCTTCGCTGATATTGGCGGGTGTATCCAGTTTCGGCGATTGGGTATATTGCGTATAGTCGAAACCGGTATTCCACTCTACCTCAAATTCGGAATTATCCCAAGAAAACTCGGAATACTTCAAAGCTTCGTTCGTCTGTTCTTGTTTGGCATTCCGCACGTAAATCTTAAAGGTGTTGACGACGTGATTGGCTTGCAACAACGTATGCGAATGGGTAAGCACCATTCTTTCCGTGCCGTCCACCTCTTCAAAGTTTTGTTCGACCAATCTGCCACCGCAAACGGGACATTCCGTTTTGTCGGTTTTATCCACCTCCAACGTATAGTCGCATTGATTGCAGGCGTAGACCTTTTCATGGTTATAGTAGACCACCCAACGGGACGTGTAACCTTCTTTCGTAGGCATTTTATAGTCGGAATAGGTAAATACTTCTCCGTAATTATAGGTTTCGTTTACGCTGATTTCTTCATCGTTACTGTTAAAATAATAGACGGTAACCGTACATTTTTCGGTTTGAAAATTGGCACGAATCACCAAATCGACTTTGACTTCGTCGGCGTCGCCGTTGGTAACGTTCCAGTTGACAAAGTGTTTGCCTTCGATTAAAATCTTATGTCCGTCGCTATCGGTTTCGGGAAACTCTAAGGCGGAAACGCCGTATTTTTCGCCGTAATGCACCGTCTCGGCGGTAATCAATACGTTTTCACGAGCTACCGTAATGCCGTCTACCGTTCCGTCAAGTAACGTGTTGTATTTGTAAATCATATCCCCGACGACCAGTCTGTCGACTTCGGGCGTGGAAGAAAATGCTTTCGGTACGCTCAGTTTTACTTCGGAACTACCCCGCAAAAAGACTTGTTTGGTGACGACGTCCCCGTCATATTCATAACCCTTAAAAATATCCCCGACGAGCGGTTTATCGGAAGGCGCAATAGAGTCCCAACCGATAGGCAAAGGCAATTCTACATAGGTGGCGGCATAAACGTGAACGGAACAAACACGATTATCTATCCATTTCGCATAGAAATCGGTGTCGGCGTTTAACGTATACGGCTCTCTCAGTTTGGCACCGCTATAATTGATATCGGTATACCAACCGTCAAAAATATACCCTTCTCGTTCGGGTACGGGAAAAGCCTGCATGGTGGTAACGGTTTGAGAGGAGATTTGGGTGCCGCCGAGAGAATAGAAAGTGGCGTGATAAACTTCGGTGGTCGGTTTTTCCACAACGGAAATCTGCAAACGGCAGGAAAGAGTGCCGTAATAAATGGTAACGGTATGGGTGCCTTTCGTCAAAAACTTGTTTCTGTCCTGTTCCGAAAGCATCCCGTCGTCGACGACAATCGTCTTTTCTTCTCCGTTGGAATAGAGCAACGTACAGGTTATTTCCGAAAGGTCGATATTCTCCGACAGGACGTAATCGCCTTCATGCTTCGTCAAAACGGTTAGCGATTTTTCGGTAACCTCTGCTTCCTCGTTCTTATCGCAAGAGGAAAACGACAGAAGCAACAGCACCGTCAAAGCACATAATACAATCGAAAAGAATCTTTTTCTCATACTCCACCACCTTATATGTTATAAAATAACATATATAGGCACTTTTGTCAAGAGGGAGTAACAAATTACACCGCCGACACCCTAAAAAACCGACTTTTTCCCTTTTTTTGTTGCGGAGAACGGTACTTATTCAAAAAAAATTTCGACACAATGAAAGCGACGACCGCCGAAAAGGCAAAACCGACAAACGGCTTTCCCCTATTTATAAATTTTATCCCATGCCGCATACAGCGTAACGTCTTTTTCGACGGCATAGGGAAATTCGATTTTTTCGCCCACCCCTTGCGGATTGTCGTACCAACCGAGCAAAGCGAATACTTCGTGTTCGGGATTCTCCGACGTGCGAGAAGTGGTCGGTGCCGATGCGATACCCGTACCGGTAACGCTCTCCACCGCTTCGCCACCGCAAGCATCGAAGGTAACGGTGTATTCGGCTACCGCTTCGCCTTTCCCTTGTAACAAAGCCGAAACCATTTTCCAGCACGCCCGATACAACGTGAGGGTGTTTTCGGGAACGGACAGTATCAAATCCACCGCACAGGCGTCAAACAAGGTATCCGAAGTTTCGGGGGGTTTCCGAGAGGTAAAAGCAATATACGAAAGCTTGTTGCAACGAATCAACGCCGAGTCTTTGATACTCTCGATACCGCTGTTCTTGGCAAAAATAATTTTTGTCAGTTCCGATGCGTCGCAGAAGGCAAATCCTTCTATCGTCTTAACCGAAGAAGGAATCACTATATCGGAAACAGAGCAACCGTTACAGGCAAAACTACCGATGCTTTCCACCCCTTCCGGAACCGAATAAGAGCCGGTTTTTCCTTGCGGCAAGGACAATAATACCTTTCCGTCTTTCGAAAAAAGCACCCCTTCTTTGGATAGAAAATTACTTCCTTCCGTGCAGTTTATCGCCTCCAAACTTTTGGCGTTTTCCAAAGTCGGGAAGCTTTCCAAACTCTCGTTTAACGTAAGCGTTTGTAATAGACATCCGTCGAAAGCACCTTCCGACACCGTCTTCGTTCCGTTTTCTATCGTATATTCTTTTCCCTCGTAATTGCACGGAAACGCAAATAAAGTATCCCCGTCTGTGGAGTAAAGAATCCCTTTCTTCGATTTATATAAAGAATTTTCGGTGACGGAAAAGCGTTTCAGACTGTCGATATTTAAGAACACGCGGTACGAAGAAACCACGTTTTTTCCAAAGGTAAGTTCTTCCAAACAGGAAGTATGCGCCAGTGCGTTTTTGCCGATTTCGCGTACCGTTTCGGGGACGGTGTACGTCGCGTCTTTTTTCGCGACGGGATACGCAAGAAGGCTTTCTCTGTCCGCCGAGAACAGTACGTCTTCCATCGTCGAGAAAGAGGTGTTCCCGCTGTCGACTTCAAACTTCTCCAACAGGATACAACGAGAAAAAGTTTCGTGAATCGCAGTAACGTTTTTCCCGACGTGCAGGGTTTTTATTCGGTTTTTTACCGTCAGAAAACCGGCGTTCAACGTCGTTACCGGACGACTTTTGTAGGTGTCGGGTATCCAAATCGTTTCGCACAAAGAAGAACACCCGATTACGTAATACTCCGTTCCGTCCTTACTTTGTTGAAAAACCAGTCCTTCGTTCCCGTCCTCTTTGGAAAACCACTTGGCGTAGAGGGTACAGGAAGAACCTGCTTTGTAGGGGAAAGACACCCTTACGGAAAGTTTTTCATCCTCATACCAACCGTCCAAAATATACCCTTCTCGTTTGGAAACGGGCACGGTGCGGATGGTTTTATCGGTCACCGACGATACGACGGTGCCGCCGTTCGACACAAAGGAAACGGTTACCGAAACGGGTTCGTTTCGCTCGGTGCAAGCAAACAGCGAGCTCAGAAACAATACCGTCATCAGGATGAAAAACAGTCTTTTTTTCATACGAAAGGACTCTCCAAATTCAATTCTTGCATGTCGTTTTTCAGCATTTCGACGTCTATATTCATGTCTTGGAATACGTCGACGTAATCGACGTTAATGCCCAACCATTTCACGTAATTACAAAGGACGATATCGTAACATGCCATAAATTTATCGTCCTCCACGTTCCCGATGACTTGGTAACACTTCGTTACCACCGAATTTAACACGTTGCAACGCATCGGTATTGCGGTGGTACCGGTAAGAATGTCGTATTGTAACGATTTATAGACCTCTTTCCACGCAAAACAGACTCTTCTATGCAAAGAAGTTACGTCACAAAGCACCCCTTTTGTCGGTGTGTTATAGGCAAACTTTCCTTCATACCCTTCTCGAAGGAGTATGTGTAAAATCTCATCTTTTATCGGCTTCGTGATATACGGAGAATACGCCATGGACAGTAATAATTCCGTTAAAACGGGTTTTTCCGCAAGGCGATTGGTTACTTCCTGCAAGTATAGATTTGCTTCCAACGGTTGTGCGAACGCACAAAACCGAAATATCGCCTTACTCCCTTCTTCGTCAATGTCCGTTTTAGACTTGACGGAAGGCAAAACATCGAGCCATTCTTTTTCCAAAGAATGGCTGATTTCCAAATAATAAGGCGGGTTGTCCGAAGTAACGGCGTCCTGCGCCGCCCACGAAAGGGCGTCCATCGGCGGATTACCGCACCGAAACGCCTCGTAATAAATCCCTTTATATTTTTCTATCCGTTCGCCGTCGTTTTCCGCATAGGCTATGGCAAGGCAATAATACAGAGAAACTTCGTCTATCGGACAAGCGGAAAGGACTTTTTCAAAAAACTTCTTCGCCGTGGCAAACTCGCCGCTCTCGAAAAGGATTTCTCCTATATCCACCAAATACTCCCGTATGACGTTATTGGCGTCCAACAAATACGATATACTTTCCGTCACAAAGAGTTTCATCGGATTGCCGCTACGCAAAAACAACCGAATCACTTTGGGTTCGAACAGGCAAAGTTTATCATTCAATAACAACGGCATCAAGAAATCTTCCGCGCGAAATTTTTCATCGGCATCGACTGCGATTTCGAACGCTTCCGCGATGCTTTCGAGATATTCTATCGATGCGGGAAGTTGCAACAGGATTTTTACCGCTTTCGCATATTTTTTTTCAAGGATCAACGAATAGGCTTTGTTGTATGCGAGAATCTGCTCCGCCGTCAACGTCACACCTTCTTCTTCCTGTTCTTCGGTCAGTTCGGGGAAAAAGCGGGGATAGTCTATCCCATCGTACCCCCCTTTTTCCGATACTTTTTCACTCATAAAGAGGGCGTATCGGGCAAACGTACCGTTCCCGACTTTCATATACAAGTCGGATAAGGCAAGATACACCCGTCTTTTTTGTTCGGGCGTTTCGCAAATTGACAAGGCTTCGTTGTAATTCTGCACACAAATCAAATACCGTTCTTTTTCCAGTGCGTTTCGCCCGAATTCCAACAGTTTTTCAAAGTCAACGCTGAGTTCTACTTCTGCCACAACGCATCCACCTCCTTTTCTCCGAATCGATACGTCTTTTCGCAAAAATGACAGAAAATCTCAATTTTTCCTTGCTCTTTCAAAATGTTTCGACATTCTTCTTCCCCGAGCGACGTCAAAACCCCTTCGATTTTTTCGTTGTTGCAACTGCACCGCACTTTGATTTCGTGAGCGGGGAAGACTTCGGCGTCCAAGTGTCCGAAATAGAACTCGAATATTTCTTCGGGTGTCTTTTGGTAAAGCAATTCGCTGACGTTCCCAAACTGTCCCGCAATATCCTCCAAAATAAACAACATATCTTCGGTGATACCGGGTAAGGCTTCTACGATGATACCGCCGGCACTTTTGCAACCCTCTCGATAGGTCAACACGCCGAGTGCCACCGCACTGTTAATGCCTTCGCTCTTGACGAGATAGGAAGCAAAGTCTTCGGCAATTTCACCCGAAACCAACTCGCATTTTCCCGTATAGGGTTCTTTTAAGCCCAAATCCTTGATGACGGAAAAGAATCCTTGACCGATGCCCTTTCCTACGTCCAAGTGTCCGTTCTCTTTTAACGGCAAATCGGCGTGGGGATTGGATACGTATCCTCGTACGGTATAATTACCGTCCCCCGCCACGCATACCCCTCCGATACAACCGTCTCCCGTGATGCTTACGCTGTAACTGTCGTCCTTATCTTTTAAGTTTGCACCGAGATATACCCCTGCCGTCATGGCTCTGCCGAGCGCGGCGGCGGTAAGCGGGGTAAGGTCGTGCAGTCTTATTTCTTCGTTCACCGCATCTCGAACGGAAATAACGGCGACTCTGGCAAATCCGCCGAAAATCGTTCCGGTAACAATTCTGTCCATTTTATTGTAAATCCTCAAGTTGACTTTGCAGACGGGCAAGTAGTTCCTTGTTGCCCTCCAACTTCTCCTTTTCTTTTTCAATCAGCTGTGCCGGTGCTTTGGCAATAAAGCCCGCGTTTCCGAGCATCCCTTCGCTTCTTTTGATTTCGCCTTCCACTTTTGCGATTTCTTTGGTCAGTCTGGCACTTTCCTTTTCGAAGTCTACCAATTCTCCCAGCGGAATGTACAATTCGGCATTGGCGGTAACGGCGGAACAAATCTTGTTACCCGCTTCGCTCTTTTCGGCAACGAACCGAACCGTTTCGATACCGGCAAGGCGCTCCAGATAGGGTTTTGCCCCCTCAAATAAATCTTGCGCCTCCGTTTTCACGAACAAATGCACTTTCTTGACGGTTGCTACCCCCATTTCGGCACGAATATTACGAATTTTCACGATGGCATCTTGGACACCTTCGAATTCGTTATACGCATCGGTAAAGCAAAGACCGTCGTTCTTTTCGGGATATTTTTCGAGCATAACGGTTTCGCTCTCGCCGAACTGACTCCAAATTTCTTCGGTAATGAACGGCACGAACGGATGCATCAATTTCAAAATGTTTTGCAAAACGTATTTTAAGACGCTTCTTGCCCCCTTTTGCGCTTTTTCGTCTTGACTGTACAACATCGGCTTGGTCAATTCTATATACCAGTCGCAGAAATCACTCCAAACGAAATCGTACAGTTTGGACAAAGCCATGCCGATTTCGTACTTGTCGAGATTCTTTCTGACTTCGCTCGTTACGATTTGTAACTTTGTCAAAATCCACTTATCGGACGAAGTAAGCTCGATTTTGTCGATAGAGTCGGTTTCCTTGCCTTCCAAATTCATCAAAACGTAACGGGAAGCGTTCCAAAGCTTGTTCATGAAGTTTCTGCCCGATTCGATTTTATCGTCACTGTACCGAATATCGCCACCCGGCGCTACGCCGGTACAGAGAGAATATCGCAAACTGTCGGCACCGTATTTATCAATCAGTAACAACGGATCGATGCCGTTTCCTAAGCTTTTACTCATTTTTCTGCCCTGTGCGTCTCTGACGATACCATGGATCAGCACTTCGGGGAAGGGCGTTTCTCCCATGTGTTCTATTCCCGAAAAAATCATACGAGCCACCCAGAAGAAG
>DCGI01000009.1 GCA_002315475.1 Christensenella sp. UBA1782
GGCGGGCGTACCCAACTCGGCGTTTACCGACTCGTCGTGCCCGTCAATATATTTATTATATATAAGGAACGGCAGTAAAAAAAATTAAGAAATTATGCAAAAACACTGTACAAGACTAAAGTGCCATGTTATAATAAAGACACTTTAGTAAAGTAAAGTAATAAATCAATAAAGTAAAAGGAGAAATTCACTATGAAAAAGAAAATTCTTGTCAGCATCCTTGCTGTCGTCCTCGCAGTCAGCTGCATCGCCTGCTTCACCGCCTGCCAAGACAAAAACAAAACAGACGCCGAATACATTCTTGAAAAAGGCACCCTCATTTGCGGCATTACCCTGTATGAACCCATGAACTATGCTGACGATGAAGGCGAAATGACGGGCTTCGACACCGAATTCGCTCAAGAAGTTTGCAACAGACTGGGTATTGAAGCAAAGTTCCAAGTCATCAAATGGAGTTCCAAAGAAACCGAATTGAATTCCAAATATATCGACTGCATTTGGAACGGATTTACCGTAACCGAAGATAGAAAGGCGAACATCACTTTCTCGCAAAGCTATTTGAACAACACCCAATGCGTTGTCGTCAAAAACAACAACCTTGCCGAATATACTTCGGCCGACTACTGTAATGGTAAGACCTGTGCCGTCGAAGACGGTTCTGCCGGTGCAACCGCCGCAGAAGGCTTAACCACCGGATCCAATATCACCGCATCTGCCGCTCAGATGACCGCCTTGACGGAATTGTCCAGCGGAAACGTTGATTTCGCCGTTGTAGACATCGTTCTTGCTCAAAGCGTGGTAGGCGTCGGAGACTATTCCAATCTCGCCATTGCAACCGCTATCGAATTGGAATCCGAAGAATACGCTATCGGTTTTAGAAAAGGAAGCGATATGGCAGAAAAGGTCAATACCGTTATTGACGCCATGATTCAAGACGGAACCCTTCTTACCATCGCTCAAAAATACGGTGTAGATCAACAATTGATTCAATAAAGTACCGTTTTTATCAATCTTAACAAAAAACCTTCAGCGAAACGCAAGAGTATTCTTGCGTTTCGCTACTATTTTTACAGACGGAGATACTTGTGAGTTTTACTGCAGTTACATTACAATTATTACAAGGTTTCGGAACAACTTGTCTGCTGTTTCTATTAACCTTAGTTTTTGCCTTACCCTTAGGGCTTCTTATTTGCGCGGGATCGATGACGTCTTTTAAACCATTACGCTTCCTTACGCGCACCTTTGTATGGATTATTCGCGGAACGCCTCTTATGCTGCAACTTTTCGTTGTTTTTTACGTTCCCGGTATGCTTTTCGACAATCCCATTTTTGCGGGTTTGGAAAACGGTCGATTCGTTGCCGCTTTGATTGCTTTTGTCATTAACTATGCTTGCTATTTTTCGGAAATCTACCGTGGAGGCATCGAAAGTATCACAAAAGGACAAAACGAAGCGGGTTTAGTTCTCGGCATGAACAAAGTCCAGATATTTTTCTGCATCGTTTTGCCGCAGGTTATCAAACGTATTGTTCCGCCCATGAGCAACGAAATCATTACACTCGTAAAAGACACTTCTTTGGCACGTGTAATTTCCGTCATCGATATCATTTTCGCCGCCGAAAGCATCCTCTCGCTACGCGCTTTGATTTGGCCGCTTTTTTATGCGGGCGTATTCTATTTGATCTTCAACGGCGTTCTGACGCTGTTGTTCAGATTTATCGAGAAAAAATTAAATTATTATAAGGTGTAACATTATGGCATATTTAGAAGTAAAAGGTATCACAAAAAAATTCGGGACGACCGAAGTTTTGAAAGGTATCGATTTTGATTTGGAAAAAGGGCAGGTTTTGACCGTCATCGGTAGTTCGGGAAGCGGAAAAACCACGTTGTTGCGGTGTTTGAATTTCTTGGAAACCGCCGATACGGGTACGATTTCTTTGGAAGACGCCGTCATTTTCGACGGGAAAACCGCCAAAAGCGTCAAACAATCGGAAATTTCCAAAAATCGGTTGAATTTCGGACTTGTTTTTCAATCTTTTAACCTTTTTCCGCAATACAACACGCTCAAAAACGTCATGCTCGCCCCCAATCTTGCTTTTAAGCGTCGTTTACCCGCTTTGCGAAAAAGCATTTTTGCCGGTAGCAAGGGACAACCCTTCTTTAAGCGCATTCTCGCCGTAACGAGGGAGATAAACAGCCAAACGAAAGAGGAATTCAAAAAGAACAAAGAAAAAGCTTTGGCACTCTTGGAAAAAGTGGGGCTTTCCGACAAAATCAATAATTATCCCTGCGAGCTTTCGGGCGGGCAACAACAGCGTGTCGCTATTGCCAGAGCCCTTGCGATGGAACCGAAAATTTTGTGCTTTGACGAGCCGACCAGTGCCCTCGATCCCGAATTGACGGGAGAGGTTTTGAAAGTCATACGCGGCTTAAAGGGAGCCGACACCACGATGATTATCGTAACGCACGAAATGGAATTTGCCAAAAACGTTTCCGATAAAGTGATTTTCATGGCAAACGGCGTCATCGAAGAAGAAGGCACCCCCGAAGAAATTTTCACCGCCCCCAAAAGCGAAAAATTACAATCCTTTTTGGCAAACTGTAACAATAAATAAAAGTCCACCTGAACGACATCCTCGCAAAACGTTGAGTTCATGATACGAAATCATGCGTTTTGCGAGGATTTTTTCGTTATAAAAGTCTTGAAACTTTACAAAAAAAACGGAATATGGTATACTGTTTTTAACAAAACATACGGAGGTTTTCTACTATGAAGAAAAAAACACTATGGATAACAGTCCTTTTACTTCTTTTTTGCTTTGTGTTCTCCACTTGTCCGTCTAACGGCGTAAAAGTCCCTCCGTCTTGACAAGAGCAGAACACAAAGCAAAAAAGAAGTAA
>DCGI01000058.1:0-24176 GCA_002315475.1 Christensenella sp. UBA1782
AAAGAGCGTCTTGGTGTTGATACCCGAGCAGGCCTTGTACGTAATCTTGCAGAAATACTGCTTCGACGTGGTTACTTTTGCTTGGTCGATGGTAGGAAGAATTTCTCCCTTGATTTCGGTACCTTCATAGTGAATCACCACTACATTTTCGATGGTAAACGGATCGGTCGCATAGATAGTAAACGGGCTGGTTCCGTAGGTATCCTTAATATAGTTGATTTCCGCATATCCGTTTCTGACTGGGGTAATCATGCGGTTCTTCGTATTGACACCGATTTCTCCGACGCCGTTCATCGTGAGGATGATTCTGTCGCCGTCTTTCATGGTGACTCCGCCGACCGCAAAGGAAGCGACGTATCTGTCACCTTCCAATTCGCCAACCAAATCTTGTGTTACCGATACTTCTTGAACGGTACCGACATACCATTGATAATCGGCATCGGTCGCCGAAATCTCTACGGTCGGTTTGGTAGAAGTAGGTTGCGTATCGATATCGACGATCCAGTACGCATAGAAGGTCGTATTGTTATGAATGGAAATAATATCCGATTCGTATTGAATGTTCGTCAGGTTCTTGCCCGAAGTTTCGTCTTCGTACATATACCATTGCGAGAAGGTATAGCCGTCACGAATAAAGGCATCACCCGTCGGTACGACAAATTCGTCACCGTCAAACAATACCGTTTCATACGTGTACGTACCCTTTCCGCCGTTGGCATCGACCACGACCTTGTATCCGAGAATAAACGCATCGGGAATTTCCAATGCGCAGGACGCATATCCGTCATTTTCTTTGTCTTCTTCTCTGACAAGTTTGACATAGTAAACGCCGTACTTGGTCGGAACGGTCTTGGTAAAGTCGTTTGCCGATTCCGATCGGTACAGAACGGTAAACTCGCTTGCTTTCAAAGTGGTTTCTTTGGTAAATTTCACGACGAATTCCGCTCCGGACTTGCTAAAGTAGGTTTGCGGTTCGGTGTTAATGACCGAAATAACCTTCTTGGGCGTCCAAATAGCAAACATTTCTTTATCGCCTACGGTGATTTCGTAGGTAAGGTCGAGAGGTACCGTTTGTTCGGCATCGGTATTCCACCCTAAGAACTTCATATCGGCTTTTCTGTAGTTGGTTTCGGTCGGCAAAGTGACCGTAGCACCCGCAAAGTTATACAGTACGGTGGTATCCGTTCCGCTCGTAGACTCGTTACCGTTGAAGGTAACTCTATACGTGGGTACAAGGATAGAATCGACCGTTGCCGTCTTATGGGTAGCTCTGGAGAAGTAAATTCCTTCGCCGTAGGCGGTTACGTTGTTTATCTTGGTATCCACACATCCCTTTAACAAGGTTTCGCGAGAAACATAGACATTGGACACCGTAACGGTTTCTTCGATTTTCTTCAACGCAAGGTTAATTTGCATGGACGCGGACGCAATGGATATAACGAAGCGTGCCTGCTTGGTCTTGGAATCGAATTTCAAGGTATAGGGCGTAGCCGAAGTACCGTAGGTAATGACCGTATTGACGGTATCTACCTCTACATTGGTATCAAATGTAACGATATCGCCGACCTTGAAAGTACCTTCTATTTTGAAGTCCATAGAATTAGCGTTGGTTGCGGTAAAGTTTTCATAAGAACTAATTACCCTTCTTTCCACGAATTCTTTCTTATACCATTGATAGGTTACTTCATCGTCGTTCAAATAGCCGTTAAAGTCACTGTCTTTGGTCGGTTGCGTGCTGAATGCAATCGGAATCAAAGTCACTACGTTGCCTTCGTGACGAATGAGATAGTAGTCACTGTCCGAAGTAAAGCAGGAAGAATACTCGTCGGCATTTTCTCCGGTAACCGCAAAGGGTTCCATCGTCATCAAGCAGTCGCCGTAGGTGACGCCGATTTCTCCGCTGAGAGCACCCGTCACTTGGAGCGCAACGTTGGTATAGACGTTTTCGGGATGGTTGTCGTCTCCTGCCGTATTATCCTTAACGGTAGCATTGCCCGAAATCTTAACGACGCCCTTATTATTATAGATACCGCCGCCCGCTACGCTTGCATGGTTATCGTAAATGGTACCACCGTTCATTTGGAAACAATATAACGCACTTTCGTTATTGACGGCACCGCCGAATTTTGCGGTGTTTCCGTAAATTTCGCCGTCGTTCATGATGTACGTACCGTTGCTGCAGACGATAGCACCGCCGTAATCTGCGGTATTGTTACGAATGATACCGTTGTTCATGGTAACGATACCCGTTCCTACCACGAGTTCTTTTTCACCCGTCTTGACGTTCGGTTCAAACAACGATTCGGTATAAACCGTACCCATTAAGGCGTTGTTTTCTTCAAAGATTGCTCCGTTGATTTCTACGGTACCGTACGTATTGTTGATGGCGGAACCGTATCCGGAAGAACCGTTTCCGAAGAACAAAACGTTACCCAATTCCACGTGACCGAAAGAAACGTATTCTCCCTTCATGTTGGTTGTACCGGTATTCTTGACGGCTACCATATTGCCGACAAACGAACCTGCATACATGGTGAAACTTCCGTAGTTGACGACTGCGGCACCGTTTCCGCCCTTACCGGTATAACCGGCAATGACACCGCCGTTAATCGTTCTGTCGGTTTGCAAATTGTTCTTGGAAAGACTCCAAATCTTTTTCTGCTCGTTATAGGTGACGTAATACAAATTGGTATCGCGACAATCGGTAATCGTCAAGGTACCATGGTTTTCGATGCAGAAGTCACCGACCATAATGGCGTTACCGTTCAAACAGATAGTCACCGTTTCGCCTTCGGCGATAACAAGATTTTCCTTTAACGTAATGCTATCACGCAAATAATACGTTCCGGAAGCAAGTTTTCCGCCGTCAAAACGGGAGGAAATAATTTCTTGTTCGATAACGTCATGATAATAGTCGCAGTCATGAATATAGATGACTTCGCTCATATACTTGAAGTCAACGGTATCCCCTTTGGAACCCGTAGCAATACAAGCATACGGTCCGTCAAGCATATCGGTCGGATTGAATCGGTTTCCGGTTTGCGCCACACGACTGGTTGACTTTAACAAACAGATATTATCAATGGTTACGCTGTATTCCGTTCCGTCGGTACCGAATGCGGCTACGTAGATGTAGTAGTTTCCGCCTTGCGGAATCATCCAAAGGAATTCTTCTTGGAAGTTCTTATGCGTGAAGCAATAGATTGATTCGTCCGTGACGTTTACAAGAGCTACGTAGGAGGTGTATTCCATACCTTCCGGTACGTTGTACTGAGCGGTAAAGTACACCATGTCGCCCTTCACGAGAGAACGTAACAGGACGGCGTATTGCGTCTTGAGCTTCTTCGGATCGGTCGTCCAGGCACCTTTACTGTGTACGCCTACCGTGTTGTTCGTCGCGGCAAGAGTACTCGTCAAGGAGGCATCGTATTCGTTCAAAGCACTGACTCTGTACCAATTATAGGTGATTTCTCCGCTATAATTTTCATCGCTTACGGTGTAGGTATAATCGTTTGCCTTAACGGGATTTTCGATCGTTCTGACGAAGAAACCGAGATTTCCTTCTTCTTCTTTCAAGATATAGGTGTCGTCATCGTTAAACATATTGACGAGATAAGCCGTTTGATCGCAGAAATAAATCTTTTCACCGACAAACAAGTCAAGGTCGGTCGTGACGCCGATTCTTGTATCCTGCGTCGGTTCTTTGCCGACTTCGGTGGAAAACTCGATTTCGGCGTTTCCGGTGTATCCGAGTCCGACGTGGAAGTCGTTTGCCTTTCCGCCCAATCCGACGTTGTCGCAAATAACGACTTTCTTTCCGAGCAAGACTCTACCTTCTTCACAAGCGTAAATACCGCCGCCGAAGTATCCGGTTTCGTTTTCGGTAATGGTAACGTCGTAAAGATCCAACAAGCCTTTGTTATAGATACCGGCACCTCGAGAGTCTAAATTACCTCGTGCCACGTTTTGTTGGATAACGGTATTTTGGATGACGGCAATATTATCGTTATAGATGGCACCGCCCGCACTCATACTTTCGTTTCCGATAAACGATCCGCCGTTGACGGTAAGGGTACCGATATTGCAAATGGCACCGCCGAGACGAGCTGCGGAGTTTCCGCTAAACAACCCGCCGTTGACGACCATTTCGCCGGCATTATAAACGGCACCGCCGTTTCCTTCCTTATCGGCATCCAAATAGTTAAAACAGAACGTCGAGTTTTCTTCGAAGATACCGTCGTCCATTTGGAAATACGCTCCGCTCATGTTGGCGATAGCTGCACCGTAGGCGGCATAATTCTTTATGAATTTAGCAGTCGTCATGTAAATCTTACCAAAGTTCATGACGGCACCCGCATCGACGATATTGTAGGTTGCGTACGTCGCTCTTTCGATGGTTTCGGGATAATCACAGTAGGAGGAGTTTCCGAAGAACGTCACACCGTTGAGATTGAGGACGCCGTCCGCATCGTTCAAAACGGCAGCTCCGAAATACGAACGACTTCCGCAAATAATACCGCCGAAGAGATTTGCCGTACCGTTGTTGGCAAGGAAAGCACCGCTATTGTAATACTCGGTTCCGTCGTTGTAGTTTACCCAGTCACCGTAGATAACACCTTCTTGCACTTCGGTCAAATCATCAACGCCGAATATCTTACTGTCTTTTACCTCGATAGACGTACCGTCCTTCGCTATATAACGTTTGGGAGCGTTATCGCAATCTTGCAGGGTAAACGTTCCGTTGTTGACGATGTGGTAGGCACTCATATTTAAGTATTTTCCGTTCAAGCAGAGTTCTACCACGCTACCTTCTTCAATGATGACGTTGCAGTTCATATACTTTATGTCGTAGTCGAGGTAATATCTGCCCGATTCCAATACCTTGTTGTAGTTTAAGCCGGTATTCCGCGTCATAAGGTCTGTCTTGAATATGGTTTCATAAATAACGTTATCGCTATAATGAATCTTTCTGCTTTTGTACGAATATTCTTCCGAATCGCTCTTGAACGTAACGACGCAGATATAACTTCCGTCTTCCACCGTAGACAGATTCAATTTGGCTTCGGTGCAAACGACGTCGGTACCTACGTTTTCTCTGTACCAAGCGTAGCTGACCACAAAGCTCTCATCACTGAATCTTTCTTCGTTTACCACTAAGGTACAATCGTTTTCGGTGGCAGGTTGTTCTTGTATACGACAAACGTAACCGATGCACTCTCCGTTTTCGGTGTCGATATTGTTCTCGACGGGAGCAACGGCATACCAAGCGTTATCGGTTACAAAGTATTGGTATCCGGCTTTGCCCGACTCGGTAAGGGGCATATAGAAGCCCACGCCGCCCTCGTTGTCAAAGTAGTCCATTTGTACCGAAATACCGATTTTGGCTCCGCTCTCCAAAGGCTTCGTGTCGGAAATCTTAAGATACCGCATATTTTGTTTGCTGACATAGAAACGGAAGTTTGTTTGCAATCCGGCATATTTACTTTCTTCCAAACCGAAGTTGTTCCAAATGTAAGCCGTTCCGCCCATTTCATAATAGCCGCTTCCGTCCACAGCATTATAGTTGTTTCTCAGGTAGTTATTGGAAATAACGCCACCGGTCATGATGAAGTTTCCGTAATAGTTATGAACGATTCCGCGAGATACGGCTATACCGTCATAACAACAACCTTGAATGGAACCTCCTTGCATTTCAAAGGTCTGATTGGGTTCGATATCAACGGCATGGGATGACGCAATAATATTACCGCTATGCAATAACGCATAACTATTATTCACGGTTCCGCTGGAAGAATTACTATATTTAGACAAATACAAAACATTGCAAGAGGTTACCGTACTCGTCAAGGCTATGCCGTATATACAGCCACCTTCCACCCAAAGGTCGGTAGGTGTATTGTTTTCGGAAGGTTCCCAATTCTTGTATTCGGCGTTTTGTACGAAATAATGCTTTTCCGTACTGCCGTCGTAAATACCGAACTTTCCGCCGTATACGCAGATGGTACGTTTGTCCAAATACAATTCTTGACCGTTCAAGTACAAATTGACCTCAATGGAATCTGTAATAGTATACGAACTGGTCGCATAGGTCTTTCCCTGTTTCAATATATAATTTCCGGTTTCCACGTATTCCATCCGAGGGAGCCAATAGCTGTCGAACAGAATACCTTCATACTCAATCCAAGGTGCGGTTTCGTACAGATAATACTTTTCCTCCACTTTGTAGGCATGAATTTCGTATTCCTCGTGGTCGCAGGTAAAGTATTGGTCATAATCCTTCAAACTTGCAGCGACTTCGGTGGAAATCTGTTGCGGTTTTCCGATGTACGATTCGTAGAAACTCGATAAACCGATTTCGGAATCGTTTTTCATGTCCGCAACGGTCATATCGGCTTTATAATAAAGGTATACGTTGGCTTCCTTTTTATCGGTACCCGAAAGATAGGTATTACCCGTTATGGTATTGGTTTTGGTTTCGATTTCACCCACGGTTAAGCGACCGATAATATACAATGCCGCAGGTTCTATGTCGGCGGGAGAAGCTATCTCGTTGTCGGTAATGGTAACACCGTTTAAGTTGAGTTCTCCTCGGCAATAGAACACCGACGCCCCCGTTTGTGCGGTATTTTCGGTAATGGTTACGTCCACCAAGTTGACCGCCATCTCCACATTGATAACGGAAACGCCACCGTACTCATCTACATGGTTCTCGCTGAAAGTACAGCTTTTGAACGTTGCTTTATCGGAAACGTAGAAAGCACCGCTCGTTTTGGCAGAGTTTTCGCTAACGGTTGCGTTCCGAACGGTACCCTCTCGAATGTACATACCACCGGTATTCTCCGTAGCGTCGTTATTTTGAACGAGAATTCCGTTGGCGTTGATGCTTTTTGCAAAAATTGCACCGCCGATACTTGCACTGTTGTAGGTAAAGGAAACGGGGGAATCCTCTGCGGGTGCGGTTATTTTTAACGCATCCGTGAGCTCACCCGTCACGCAAACGGCACCGCCGTCTTTGCCTGCCTCATTATAGCTAAAGGATCCGCCGTTCAGTTCGACGGTTCCCGAAGAATAGACGGCACCGCCCGACAAAGCCGCCGTATTATGACTAAAAACAACGTTATTCTTTACGATAATCTTGTTGCCGCTTAAATCCCCCATGATGGCACCGCCTTTACCCGTCGTCGATTTGTTCTGCGTAAAGGTAGTCTCGCCGTTGGTTCCGTCAATGGTACAAGTACCTTTATCGACGACGAGAGCACCGCCGTCCGATTTACTTGTATTCTGATAAAAATAGCATTTCTCGATGGTTGTCGTATAGCCGACGTATAACGCTCCGCCGCTATAGTTTGATTCGTTGAATTGGAAAGTACAAGAGGTAATGGTCGCCGGTATTTTTCCTTCTACATAAACGGCACCGCCTTTGAGTCCGGCATAGTTCCCCTTATTCTCCGCACCGAACGTGCATCCCTGCAACGTGAGTTTTGCGGTGGCACAATCTTCTCTGGCATAGGCGTAAACGGCACCGCCTTTTTCTACGGCTTTATTCTTATAGAACTCCACACCTGTGACGGTTGCGTCTTCGTTTCTAAAACAGAATGCTCCTCCGTATATGAAATAGCCGGTATCTTTGCCGTTATTTTCCACTGTCAGCATATCGTTACCGTTGAGAACAAACGTGCCATCTTGAGCAACAATAGCACCGCCCTCGCCCGATGTGCCGGCGGCATAGGTGTTATCGTAAATTTTACTCGTTTTGGTAATGGTAACGGTTGCGCTTCCGCCGTTAACAAACATAGCGGCAGCTTCGCATTGGGTAATTCTGTCCTTTTGCATATTGCTGATATCCAAGCCACCCGTTATGGTGACGTCGATATTTTTGAAGCCCATTCCGTAATAACTATCCGATGCGGTAAACATACCTTCATAGGTAAATTTTCCGGGATAGGTCGCCATATCTGTATTTTCGACCTCTGCTCTCATACCGTATGAACCGATATTCGTCATCGTTACGTCGGCTTTGACATGGCTGTCGTATTTCAAATTCGACATATTGATACCGACGAATTGTACGTCATCGAGTACGACGGAAGACACTCCGTCAATCCGCAAATATCCTCTCGTCAGCGTAATACCGTTTCCTCCGCAATGCGCCAAGGAAATGGTATCGGTCGCACCACCCGTCAAACGCAGATTTCTGTCATAAACGTAGATGGCGGTAGCGGTCACGTCGGAAATATCGATGGAACCTCTTATTTCCGAATCGGGGAAAATGTTTTTCGTCAAACAAGCGAATTGAATGCCGTAGGCTATTTTCTTCGTCGTGTCGTCGTTCTTAATAAGGATATCGGCTACGACCAAAATCTTATTGTTTCCTCCTGCGTATAAAGCGGTCATAGAAGCCGCAATATTCTTAACGGAAAGGGTACCCGCTTTGATTTGACAGGTGTATTTGGACGGGTCGTTTGCGGCACTATCCTGAACGTTTATTCCGAAGTCGGCGGTATCGATATCGATCGTGGCGGATTGACTATATAATATATGGATAGAACCCTGCGCCACGAAGATTGCATCGCATCCGCAGTTATGGATGGAGAGAGTATCGGTATCGGCAATCTTCTCGATTTCCAAATTACCGTTTTTCTTTACACCGATGCCGTATCCTAAATGATTATCGATAGTAATGTTCCCTTCCAGTCTCAAAGAACCATTCTGTGCATAGATACCGTCAATGAAATCAGAGTCGTCGTACGTATGAGCCGTATCGTTTACCGCAACGATATCCTTTGCCGAAATCGTACTTGTCGTAGAACCGTTCATATATACGAGAATACCCGAATCGTTGTTACTGACGTCAACTTTCTTATAACCCGTTATGATTAAGTTCCCGTTGTCGTTTGCACAAATACCGGCTATGGTATGATACTTGGATTCTATATAGTCGTCGTCGGTATTATTGTTATAGGTCATTTCCGCACCTTGCGAATAAAGACCGTATCTCGTCATGGCGTCGGCGGTGGCATTGGCGATGACGGTTCCTTTTATATCAACGTTTCTTACGGAATACAGTCCGAAAAGGGCGTTTTCCGATACGTCGATCTTCTTGGCGGTGATGACGACTCTTTGCGTTCCCACGGTACATAAACCGATACCGCTGGTTGCGTTTCCGGTGCAGGTTATGGTGTGGTCGGTATCGGTATAGTTGAAATCGACCGCAAAGAATTTAATACCGCAATCGCTGTTGTCGTTCGCTTCCAAACCACCGTTCATCGTCACCGAAGAATAGTGATTGTTGGCTCCGTCGCCGTCACAGTAAAAACCGATTTCGTTATTGTTAAACGACACGTTTTCGTAACCGGTAATCGTTACGGTAGCTTGTCTTACGAATAAACCGTATTTCGTGTTATTATCCAAAGAAACCGCAGCATCCGCTTTGGTCGTCGTGATACTGACGGTATGCGCAATACCCTCTTCGTATTCAGCGGTTTGCGCCAATCCGCTCCCGGCGTTATTCGAAGCGGTCAAAGAACCGACGGCATAGAAGGTAACACTATTGTAAACTTGCGCACCCGAACCGCCGTTATACGAAAGGTCGACCGAATCTATCGAAGAAACGGAAAGACCGTTGCTTGCATAGATACCGGCATAACCGTTATGGCAAATCTCGACCGACTTGTATTTTTGAATAATTACGTTATCGGCGTAGATACCTTGAAATCTGTTATAGTTTAAGGCTACGGTATCGTTCTTACCGGTTCTGCCTTCCATCGTGAGGGTGCCGTTAGGAACGTAAATGGCGGTGCCCATGAGGTTCTTATCGGCGGTCCCTTCCGCGGAAACGCTTCCGACGATTTTGAGGTCGCCGTTGACTACGTCTATCGAATAGTGATCGCAAATATCGTTCTTAATGGTGATATTTCCTTCAAAAACCGTCTTACCGGCATTGGATTGGTCGATTTGTACGGAAGCACCGTTATTGTGCGAGGTATTGCCGTCCAAGGTAATATCCCCTTTGACGTAAATCTCGCCGTCGGCGTTCGACGTGTTCAACACGTAAATACAAGAGCCTGCCCAATAGCTGGTGGAGTTCCCGATAAAATCGACTTTTGCGGGATGATCGGTGTTCTTGTTGATGAGAAGGTCACCGCTCTCTACGTACAAACAGGTTCCGTAATAATAGGAGAAGTTATTCTTGAACAGGAAAGAGTCACCCTCTTGTTCGCCGTTCAAAATAATATTACCTTTGTTCACGGCGATACCCGCATGGTTGGAGGTAACGGTACGGTTGTTTTCAACGACCAAAGAACCCGTCAGCGTAAAGTTTCCTTCGTTGACATAGATGCCGGCATAGTTTTGTTGCGCAACGTTGTCTTTCAATACCAATTTTCCCGTCACCGTCACATCGGCTTTGAAATACACCGAGAACAAGTAGTTTGCACAGGTATTCCCGATAAAGGATACGGGATCGTCCCTGTCGGAATTGATGTAGATTGGACTGTTGTTTCCGGTATACGAAATGGCGCCACCGGAACTTGTTGTTTTATTATACAAGAATTTTACGGAATCCTGAATGATAAAATCACCGTTGTTGCAAGTAACGGCTAAAACACCACCGGAGTTACGGATAAATTCACTCTTACCGGCAATAACGATTTTCGTGAAAGTACCTCTCAAAAACGTCGGGTTATAATTCGCTTTGTTCCCGATGCCTTTTCCTCCGTACATATAAAACTCCGCTCCCTCCTTCATGGAGCAGAACGGCGCACTGTACGCGCTGTTGCCGACGACGTTTCCGCCGTACATATTGAAGACCAGGTTTTCGTTGAAATTAAACATACTGGTGGAAGTGCCGGTGTAGCCCGTCAACGCACCGCCGACGATTTTTTCGCCGCCGGCTACCGAATCGATGGTTTCGTAGCGTTCGTCGGCGTCGTAGTCGTGACAATACCGTACTTGCGGATTCCCGTTGCCGCAATCGTAAAGGTTCATGTTACCTTTTAAGGTAAACCGATAAATATTGCTAAACGAGGAGCCGGGTATCGGATCTAGATCAAAAATAAAATCGTGACCGCATAAACAAAGATTAAACGTCTTGCCTTCGGGTACGGTAATATAGGCCTTTAACCTCACGTCGCCCGACAAGCAATAATAGGATTGATTGTCGAAATCAAAGTTGCTTCCGGTGATCGTTCCGCTGAGATAGGTCGGCGAATGACTGCAACAGTCGCAAAGGAAATTTGCTTTGTATTCGTAGTCGTTGACCTGTGCCCAACCGTTAAAGGACGAACCCTTGTTTGCGGTAGCGGTAAGGACGGCAGATTCGTCACCAACGGTCAGCGTCAACGTGTTTCCGTTGACGGTGTAAGTCGGTGCCTGCGTCAAACTCGTCAAAGCAAGGTCACCGGTCTGCGATACCGTACCTTGCAGTTCGTTGCAGCGAATAATAACGTCGTTACCATCGGCGAATGCAACTTGGCCGTTTCCGATAATCGATACGCCCGCCATCAACAATACGGCGACCAACAAAATCGAAAACGTCATGAGCAATCTTGTTCTTGTTTTCATGGATTGATATTCCTCCAATTTTCGTCAAGGGCATAACTCGCCCCATAGTTATATATATTTTATAGCATACAAGAATATAAGTCAAGGTTTTTTTAGTAAAAACATTAACATTATTTGAAATTTTTTTTGACAACGGTTTTTCGGCTATCCCCAAAGAGATAAAAAAGTTAAAACAAATAAAATATTTGTTTTAAGTTTCAAAAAAACAAAGGAATATTGCTTTATTGCACCTTCGGGAGGCGGATCCGACGTCTTTCCCGCAAAAAAACTTTTCCGTTCGTCCTTTCATTCCGCTTAGCAACGAAAAAGAAAAAACACTTCCCGAATCGAATCGTTTTTCTCGAAATCTTCTCGGCGTGCAGGCGGAACGGGAATTGGGGGGTTGACAAAAAAGGCGGTTGATACTATAATTGAGCCAATTCAAAATAGGAGGATTATCTCATGAAAAACATTTGCAAAACCATTTCCGCATGGTCGAAAAAGAAAAAAATCGGCATGTCCGTCGTCGCCTTTTTTGTCATTCTTTGCATCATTGCCGCCATTGTGGTACCCGTCGAATTCTGTATCGTCGTCGGCGAAGCTTCGGAAATCATGTGGCAACCGACCGACACGTTCTCGACCGACTGTGCCGCCGCTACCCTACGGAAGGATCCGAACAAGGACTTCGTTATCGTCAATTTTGCCGATATGCAAGCCGATCTGCCGTCCGACTTTGCCAAAACGGGCGAAATCTATAAGACCATCAAAAAGGTAGTCGACCAAACGCATCCCGATCTTATCACCCTTTCGGGTGATAACGCATGGTTCCCGCCCACCCGTCAAAGCTACAAAGCCATCTGTAACATGTTGGACAGCTTCGAAATCGCTTGGACGTTCGCTTTCGGAAACCACGATCATCAAGGGAACGCCGACCTCGAATGTCTGATTGATATCGTGCAAGCGGAATCGAAATACGCCATCACCAACAAAGGTCCTCGTTCGGTTGACGGCGTCGGCAATATATTCATCAACGTCGTGGAAAAACAAGGAAACGGCTTGGACAAAATCGTTCATACCGTCTTTATGTTGGACAGCGGTGACAGCGGCGTACAATACACCGACGAACAAAAGGCACAATGCTACGATTACAACTTCCTTACCCAATCCGACATAAACACCGTCAAAACCAACGCCGCAAATCTGAAAGACCAATATTTCAAAGATTGCACGATGGATTTCGACGACTACCCGTACTTGGGAAAAATCCAAAAAGATAAAAACGGTAACGACGTGTGCAGCGTAGCCACGAGCTACGACGGAATCACCTACTCGCAAGTGGAATGGTACAAATGGGTTTTGGAAGGCAACAAGCAAGTCAACGTCAATAACGGCTTTACCGTCGATCCCATGCCCGAATCCACCTGCGTATTCCACATTCCTTTCTATCAATACTACACCGCGTACAAAACTTGGTTACAAGCCATAGAAAATAACGATACCGCCACGTTGACCGAAATGGCGGCGGTCGGCAGAATGAGATATAACGAAACGTCGGGGTGCACCGGCATGAACAACGGACTGTTCGACGCCATGGTCACGCTCGGCAGTACCAAAAACGTTATTACGGGACACGACCACGTCAACGATTTCTCTTTGGTCTATCAAGGCATCCGCCTTACCTACGGCGTAAAGACCGGTAACGAATGTTATTGGACGAACGACGGCACCATGAACGGCGGCACGAAAATCACACTCGGAAACGGTGGAAATTATACGAAATTGGAACAAATTTATATTGACGATTACGCTAAATAAAAATAACTTTTTCGTTAAAAAAGCGTTCTGCTTATGCGGAACGCTTTTTTCCTATAATTCATTTTTTTTTGCAAAAACAGATCCTACTGTTTTTATGTAAATACGGCGTAAAATATACGGATACAAATACCGAAACGTCGGACGAACTCAAATCTTTTTTTCCATCCAAACTATATCGTAATACCTTCCGAATTTATACCCGCACCAAGAAAACAAACCCACCTTTCGGAAACCCGTCTTTTCGTGGAAAAGGATACTGTCTTTCATCAAATAGGTATCCTCTTCTTCGTTATAAGCTATACAGGCGTACGTATTGTTGATTCCGTTTTGCCGCAACGTTTCTTCCAAAGCACCGTACAAAAGTCTCCCCGCGCCCATCCTTCTCTTATCGTGACGCACGTAAATACTGACTTCGCAAGAATGGCAATATGCTTCTCTTTTTTTCAAAGAAGTTGCATACGCGTATCCGAGTATTTCTCCGTTTTCCACCACTTTTATATACGGGTATTTCTTCTTGATTTTGAGTATCCTTTTACAAAACGCAAAAACCGACGGCACCTTATATTCAAACGAAACCGCCGTCTTAACAACGTAGTAGGCGTATATATCTCGCAGCTTTTTTCCGTCCCGCACAGACACGTTTTCGATTTCCATACCGCTTCCTTTCTTCGCCGACGACCGCCCCTTCTTACCGCTTTTTATCTATAAACTCGTTAAAAAATCATTGAGTAATTGCTTCTGCACTGCGGAAAGCGAATCGACGGTCAACGGCTTCTCGACAACGTCTTCGGAAAAAACTGTACGAAAGTAATACCCAACGCTTGACAAATATATCCTAAAAATTCTACCGTAGGACTCTTTCTGCCCGCTTCCAAATCATTGATATGCGTAGGAGAAATACCGGCTTGATTCGCAAGGGCATTCTTCGTCATTTTCTTTTTATTTCTGAAATACGCTATCCTTTCACCTACTTCTTTAGCCGTCATAACCACACTCCTTTTCTAAGCTATAGCTTATATTACTATGTTTATTTCCAATATATTTAAGCTATAGTGTTGCATTTTATAAGCTATTGTGTCATTATAGATATACTATAGTTTCAATAAGAAGGACATACAAAGGAAGAAAAACTATGTGCATAGGTACGGAAACCGATTTGACAAAAACAACTGATAACCGCCCCTAAACATCTTTCGTAAAACCCCCATACGGCAAAAAAATCGGTCGTTCTTTAGTTTTCAAAAGAACGACCGATTCCCGTATGGTGCGATATAACGGACTCGAACCGCTGACTTTCTCCACGTCAAGAAGACACTCTACCAGCTGAGTTAATATCGCATGAAGTTGTTTATAGTATACCATGCCGTTTCAAAAAAAGCAAGCAAATTATAAAACTATTCTGCAAAACCTTTTATTCCCTTTTGTTTCAGTTTTCCTATTGCCAGATAAAACGGTAAACCCAAACCGTAAACGCATAGTATTTGCGAAATTCCGACCGATGCGGCGTTCACAAAATAGAGTTCCTCCCCGCCTGCAAGATACCAAACGACGGGAATAAGTAATGCGTTTAAGAGTATCGGAAACAAACCTCCCACAAAGAACCGCGCATAGAGATTTTTGATTTTTCTGCCCGCAAAATACGTCCCCAACGAAGCAAGAAGCGTCGTTCCCGTTCCGATGAGAATATCGAGATAGCCGAAGGGAGAACCTATATCGGCGAGTAGGCATCCGAGGGACAAGCCAATAATACTTTCGGGATATAAAAGTGGCAGAACCGTCAATATTTCGCTGATTCTGATTTGAATGACGCCGTAAGAAAAGGAAAAACACGCATAGGTTAAGGCGACGTATAACGCCGTAATCATGCCGCATCGTACAAGTTTTAACGTGGATTTTTTCAAAATAGACCTCGGTTTTTTTACGTAGAAGTGTTTTCCGAAAACCTTCTTAGCAACAAGATACCACAATCTTTCCAAAAAAGCAATGAAAAAGAATTGACTTTTCCGAAAAAAGAGTTTACAATGTATAGGACTTAAAAAAAGGAAGCACGTTTGCGTGTTTGCCGAGTAAGTTATGCGCTACTAGCTCAATTGGATAGAGCGTTGGTCTACGGAACCAAAGGTTGGGGATTCGAGCTCCTCGTGGCGCGCCAGGAAAGAACCATTCGAGACGTTCGGGTGGTTCTTTTGTTTTGTTTTTTCCTTTATTTCTTAAAAAACATTGACGAAAGCGTCTTTGTATTTTGTAAAAAGCGTCCGTATTTCTTCCACGCTTCCGGTCGTCATCAAATAAGAATAGGTCAGTGCTTCGTAGGAACGAAGTTCTACCTTCGTCAACGGTGCGACGTAGCTGCAAGATGAGTCGTCAGCGTCTTTCGAGCGGGTTTCCCCTCCGCATCGTCCCGCATACAGTAATTCCGTCGCAGGCGTATACAGTCCTATTCCGTACCCGTCCGAACCTTCCGTCCACGCGCACCAACACTCCTTGCCTACCTTGAATTGACAGTCGGGGGCGTATTCGGCATCTCCCCAAAACGGCAAATCCTCATAGACCGATAAAGAATCGTCCGTCCAGGAATCGTTCCCCGTATAGCAAGTAAACGTATCTAAATAGCTTATCGTATAAAAAGCGGGTAATTCCTGATCCCGATAGATATGTTTCCAACCCGAAAAATCAACGAAACGGCAGTTTACCTGCACTCGGTCGGGATAAACGATATAGGTACTTTCCATATAAGACGGCGTACGAAAGCCGTTCAACGCCCAGTCCATCGGTTGCGTTTTGATATACAAAGAATGTTCTTCTATCCGCAAATCGACGATTTTGCTTGGATTGTCGAATTGATCGCCCCCTTGGACGGGATTATAGCACCAATCCGCATGATTAAAATAGCCCGGTGTAAATTCGCTATTCTTTCCCGTTCCGTAATAGGATTGCTGAACCAACCTTCCGCCGTCGTATGAATTTAATAGATTCTTATTCCGCAACGTTTCACTTTCACGATCCGACAAAAAGCTGATGCCGCCCCCTTTTTGCAACGAAACGCCCAAAGTATACCGACCGTTCGTTATCGAAATCGAAGATGACGGAACGTTTTTCTTTTGTGTTTTCACTCCGTACAGAGCGAATTTCGTATTCTCTTGCAAGGGATGAAACGTTATTTTTTGGAGGTTTTTTCCGCATTTTCCGGCTATACCGTCGTCGATATAACCGGAAAAGCACAGTTTTCCTGCTTCCAAATAAAAGACTTCCTTATAGTCGTTTCCTTGCAAAGTATAGCAAATTTCGCCCGAAACCGGATGGTCGGAAAAATAGGATATTTGATAAAAATTGAAAGACTTTTTTTCGTCCGTCTCTATAGATTTATCTTCGGTCAGCGGAAAAGCGTTTCCGTTATACCCTTCCCATTCATACCGTAAACCCGACGAAGTGGTTACTTGTTTTCCGTCCACCGTCAACGTATCCTCTACCGTTTCGCTCGGTGCGGCAATCCGTACGTTCTCGTCTTCGATTCTTTGACACCCGCAAAAAGCCGTCAAGCAAAAAACCGCTACCATCAACACGCAACAAACCTTTTTCATACTTCCTCCGTATATTTTTCCCGCAACAATTCCAAAACGTACCCCTGTCCCTGTTGATTATAATACGTTCCCTTAAAACCGCTCCTTGTATAATCGACCAATCCGACCAAATGCCGAGCTCTTGACTTTCGGCGGCGTAGAGGAACCCTTTTGGAAGTAAGACGCTCGGAGGAGGAACCCTTTTTGAGAAAAAGGTTATCCTCCTCCGAACCTCCTCTTTCCCAAAACTTTTACCGCTTGTTGTTATCAAAGTGCTACCCGCATGAAATTACGCCCTTTGTTATATAGAGGATAGTATGGACTTATCAAGGAACGACACACCTTTCAAAGGAAAGAAACGCCGTCCCCACACGGTGCGCCAAGCCTCAGGCTTGCCTTTTGAGAAAGGATGAGAAAAACGTCCTCACCGAGGGCGAGATTCTAATCCCGCAAAGTCAACCCTTCCTTGCAAATAGATTTGCAGAAAGGATTTTCTTGTGGGATAGGCTATGAGAGCTTAATTTTCAAAGCGGGGACGACGCCGTTATTCGTATAATAGACACTGTTGTAGCTATAGGCTGCTCTGCCGTCGTAGTCGACGCCCCTCGCATAGCTACGACTAATACAGGACGGCGAACGGAGCCACCACCAGCCCTTGCCGTTGTAATCGGCGCTTGTATTTGTATATGCCCCTTGGCACCGTGCGTAATCACTCGTGGTCTTTCTTCTTGCCCTATCAGAGGTACTATAACTTGCAAAGCCCCAATCACTCTTGGTTACCTCGTATTCACTGAGTAACCATACCTTGTCGTTTGTGTTACCACAAGCATACATTGTTGCCTTCGTTATGTTGTTTCCGGTATCCGTGGTACTGTTTACGCTGTTATCCACCGTTACCGTTTGGATTAACGCTTGTTGCAAAGAAGTAAACGCCGTATTGTAGAAGGTATCGTTCAGCCATGCTCGTATCGTACTGTTGGCATAATTGTTACTCGAACTGCTGTCATAGTCGTATTGCTGACTGTCCAAAATTAGTTCGGCAAGAATGGTCGCATAGCCGTCTTTTTCTTCTAATATCTTCCACTTTATCGGTTCGAATTTGAACCAATAGATATTGTCTGTCAAGTAGCCGTTATTGTCTTGATAGCTATAATCGGCACTACTGCTATTAGATGTTAAACATGGTCTGTAACTCGTGAAGTACACCCCTCTGTACTTGTTGCCGTTGTATTCTTTGTCGATGTACCACATGAAGTCGGTACTGTTGCTACTGCTAATATAATATTCATAGCTCGTCCAGCCGTTATTGTTGCCGTTGGTCGGTTTTTTGACAGAAAAATTGATAGCATTGTTTAGGGCGGTTATTGTACTACTGTTGCTTACTTTCGTTTGCGGATAGGTACCGAAATAGATGTAATTACCGTCTCGGTTATACGCTCGTTCCGAAGTCGTGGTGGTAGTAGTAACGTTTTCGCTCCACTTGGCGTACAGCGTTCTATTGCCCGTTCCCGATATCGTTTCCACCTTGTTTTGATAGGTATTCTCGGTATACCACCCGAGGAAGGTATACGCCGTGATTTCGGTTTTTACAGAGTACATTCCGTTGCCGACATAAGTAGTAGATAACACTTCTTTATTGGTAACTTTGGTCGCATCTTGCAAGGTTATCTCGTCTTCCACCGTATAGGTCGTCGGATTATCGGTAGCGTTTGTTCCTCCATCCAACATATAAGTAATTGTATAGGTATTCTTGTTTTTCTTGTTGGATAGTACGGCAATACCTGCGCCGATCAGTGCAAGCACCAAAAGACAAACGATGACGATGACGGATTTCTTTTTGCTTTTCTTCCGCTCTTGGGGTTTGGTAGGTTTGGGAGGCATCGGCGGTGGCGCTTTGCTCTTTTCCGTCGTACGGGTACGGTCAGAGGTGTCCTTCGTGCCGATGACGGAGGAGGAATCGTTTATTTCGAGAACGGGCTTTTGCTTCGGCGTTTTCGTCGTGGCGAGAACCTGTCGTTCTTGCACACTCGTTTCGGTCGGTTGCCTTTGGAAAAAATTCTGCAGATACTCCAACAGAAGCTGATAAAAGTCATTCTTGGCAAAGTCCAAACATTGCGTTTTCGATAATACCGACGGCATTTGTGCGGGTTTAAAACCCTTATAAGCCACCACCAAAGAGTTCTTTTCCTTTTCCCCGTTTGCCATGCGTTTGAGATACCGTTTCCACTCGTTTTGTAACCAGGTGGACGTAATGTATTCTACCGAAGAACCGAACACGATCATCACCTTTGCCGTTTGCAAGGCTTGAAAAATATAGGGTTCGTACTTTTCTCCCGTTTTATTCTGTAAAGAAACTCGGCTCATAAAGACGCGATAGCCTTTTTCTGTCAACTTTAGATACATATCGGTAGCGTCGACACTGTCTTGCGTCCTTTCGATGCCTCTTTCTTGGTCGCTGTCCTTGAAGCAGATGAAAATATCGTAGGGCTTTTCCTTAGAGGCGTCTTCTTTCCATTGTTTGGAAACTCTTTCAACGTATGCGGCTTGCTCCTGATACCACTTTTTCTGCTCCGCCGAAGCATAGCGCAATGCTTTTTTGTAATTAGCATCGTCGCCGAAGCTCGGTATGGTGTCCAGACAGCAGGTCGGGATTTTTTTGCCGTCGTAGTCTTCTTCGTACTTGATACCGTATTTGGCGCAAACGAGTCCCCAGTACCCTTCGGGATTATGGGGATATTTTTGCACGATATCGGCAAAAAGTATTTCAGCTTCCTCGAAGTCCTGCAAGCGTAGTTTTTGTCCCGCTTGGTATAAAAGCGTTACTTCTTCGTTACTGAGCTCTTCGGGTTTCGGCTGTCTGCAGTATGAACAAATCCACTTACCGAACCTGTATTCATACGTACCGCCGCAAAAATTACAAATTAACTCCATCGTATTACTCTCCTCTTTTGTGCTATACTCTAAACTCGAAAAAAGTATCCGGATAGATGTATAATCAAAAAATCTAACGTTTTTATTATAATATATCTATTTCGTAAAGGCAATACGTAAAACGAAGTTTTTTCCAAAAAATATTCGTAAAGTGAAAGCACCGCCCTTTCGGGACGGTGCTTTGCTTGTAGAGAGTTTATTTACCGCCGATAGTCATATACTGATACGGATCGGTATATTCGCCTTTTTCCAACACGCTGAAATGGACGTGCGGACCTTGTGCGTACTCTTTTCCCGAGGTGTTGCCCATCGTTCCGAGAACGTCACCTTTTTTGAGCTTTTGTCCGACGGTTACGGTCGGTTCGTTCAAAGAAGAATACGAAGAAGATATATTTTCGTTGTGTTGTACGGTAACGGTGTAGCCGTTCAGGATGTCGTAGCCGACCGAAGTCACCACTCCGTCGCAGGCGCAAAGTACGTTATCGCCGTCCACACCCCCGAAGTCTATGCCGTTATGCACGCCGTAGTGCCGTAAAGTACTGTTCCATACCAAAGCCGTCATCGAATAATCGCAGAGAACGTTGATATTCTCGCAAGGTGCATCCATCACGATAGGCACTTCGGTCGGTTCCTTCTTTCCCGTCGGCGTATCCTCCTGTTTGCCCGTTTCTTCCTCTTTTTTCGCCGTTTCTTCTTGTTGTTTTGAAGTTTCATCTTCTTGTTTACCCGTTTCGGTATCCTGCTTACCTACCTCTTTATCGGTCGGATCGGGTTCAACGACGGGATTGGTCGTATCGTCTTTCTCTATCGGCGTGACGTTAGCGGGCTCCGTATCGTCGTTTTTACCGAATAAAGAAGAGTCGTCCATTAAAACCGAAACGGTAACCATAGCGGCGATAGCGAGCAAACAGATGCCCATGATGATATAATACACATTTTTCTTCAAAAAAGTTTTGAATTTTTGAGAAGATTGTTTCTTTTCCATAAAAATTGCCTCCAAATTTTTTTGTCAAAAACGATTATGACCGTTTCTTTTGACTTTATACAAGTATTTCGCAATTTTTATTTTTCCCCGCATAAACTTTTCCTATGAAAAAGAAAAGAATCGGAAGAATCGTAAGCATCTTTTTTATTCTGTTTATAATGATACTGTTACTGCTGCATCCCGATATTTACGGTGCATCGGTTACAAACGGACTGCATTTATATATAGATTGCGTTCTTCCCTCCGTGCTTCCTTTCTTCTTTTTATCCAAACTTTTAACGGAACTGGATTTTGCTTCCGACCTATCCGAATATTTCGGAAAACCCCTTTCTTTTCTTTACCGCGTACCGGCGTGTTCCGCATATATTCTGCTCATGAGTTTGCTCTGCGGTTATCCCGTCGGTGCCAAACTCATCTCGGAATTTCGTCGTGCTGGCGCTTTGACCGACAGAGAAGCCAAAACCGTTATGGCGTTTACTTCCAACAGCGGTCCCGTTTTCATTATCGGAACCGTCGGCATCGCAATGTTTCAAAACCGGCTCTATGGATTCATTATACTGTCTTCGCACTATTTGGGTTCCTTAATCAATGGGTTTATTTACCGAAACAAGACTTTCTTATACTCTTCTTATCCGCTTACGGGGTGGGCGGGCGGGGATATTCTGAATAAAAGCATGTATAACACGCTCTTATCGGTAGGACAGGTAGGCGGTTATATTATTTTGTTTAACGTTTTATGCGATATCGTCGCAAATACCTTTTTATTCCTTATTCCTTCCCCTTTTCCGAAAGCCTTCCTTTTGGGACTTTTGGAAGTTACGAGAGGATGCTGCCTTCTTGCGGAGCTATCCGTTCCTACCCTTTATCTTCTTCCCGCCTGCACGTTTTTGATTACGTTCGGGGGGATGAGCATCTGCTTACAATCTCTATCCTTTCTCTCTCGCATAAAAATATCCCCTGCGTACTTTTTTATTACCAAAATTACGCAAGGGATACTATCTGCTTTCTTATGTTTTTTACTGTGTTTAGTCTTTGGATTCTAAATTGCTTTTTACGTTTTTCTGTGCATTTTCCACCCATTTTAACGCTTCGGTTAAATTGTTTTGCAAGGTGGAAAGTATAGCTAATAGATTTTCCGTCATGTCTTTTTCGATTTTCGTTTTTTGCTGATAAGCGTTGACGATAATCTTTTCGGCACGAGCTTTGGCTTCGTTCATGGCGATACTGCCCTCGATGAGAGCGGCTCTTCTTTGTTCGGCAACGTCCACGATTTCCTGTGCTTTTTTCTTAGCGTCGAGTATGACCGCTTCTCCGGTGGCTTCGGGGAGGGATTTTCGGATTCTTTCAATCAAATTTCGTATTGATTCTCCGTCCACCGTTACGCCGTTTCCGATCCATTGTTTCTTGCCGTCGTTGATTTCCGTTTCGATGTAACTCAATAACAGTTCTATGTCTTCCATGTTTATACCTCCGTTTTTAATATTGATATGATATCGTCATGTACCCAGCCTTCCAGACTTTCCCCTTTTTGCAATCTTTCCCGAACGGCAGTCGAAGAAATCTCGACGTTTTCCGCATGTATAAGCAAAGTCTTTCCCCCGCCGTTTTCCAAGTTGTAGGCTGCCATTTCTTCTTCGTAAGCGGCATCCCGTTCGTTACGAACCCCTCGCACGACGGTATCGATACCATGCTTTTTGCAATACTCTACGGCGTACCCTTCATAATAGTCGATTTTGATTCTTTTCTTGTACTCCGGCAAAGAAAGTTTTATCATCTTTTTTCTCGTTTCAATATCGAACGTCGTTTCCTTATCGGGATTTACGAGCAGAACGATATACAAATAGTCGAATCGTTCCAAAGCCTCTCTCGCTAAGAAAGCGTGTCCGTCGGTAAAAGGATCGAACGTCCCCGTTAAGGCGCATTTCGTTATGTTTCGAAACACGTCGTAGCTGATTTTTCCGAACGTTTTGGTGTCGGTACAAACGTAATAGGGAGAATCGGTTTCGCCGCTCTCGGTTAATCGTTCCGAAATCAAAACACCGCCTTCTTTCAGGATACCGCTTTGGAAAATTCTTTCCATCGCCTTCACCGTCAAACCCGACGAATACGGCGGATCGCAAAGGATCACGTCGCACTTTACCCCTCTCGAAGCAAGGAGTCTCAAACAGTCGATATAGTCCCCTTTGTACAGTTCGTATTCTTTTTTATCGCAGAAAGAAAGGTTTTTCACCAAGAGGTCGAGGGACTTGGGATAGCAATCACAAAAGTAGACTTTTCGTGCCCCTCTTGACAATGATTCGATACCCAAAGCTCCCGTTCCCGAAAACAAATCCAAAACGATGCCGTCATCCACCCATTGTTGCAGAGTGGAAAACATGGATTCTTTGACTTTATCCGTCGTCGGACGAATATCGAAGTTTTCGGGCGCCAACAGTTTTCGCCCTTTATACTTTCCGCTGATTACTCGCATCATAATCCTTTCCTTTCCTTATTGCGATTGATTAAACAACCCGCTTGCACGATTGCTTTTTCTTCTTCGGTAAGCTTATCCATCGTGAGGGTTATTTCCGTTACTCGTCCCGCCCGTACAAGCTTGGCTTGGCATTTTCCTTCGTGCAGTACGTTCGAGGCGTTTTGCACGACGATAATATCCCCTACTTCCAACGGAACGGCATTATCGTACAGATACGGAAGCATACCCCAGTTTATCAAATTGCTACGGTATCTTTTGGTCGCGTACTCTCCCGCAAGGTTGGCTACCCCGCCCAACACTCTTTGACAACTTGCCGCCTGTTCTCTCGCACTGCCGTCGCCCGGTTTTACCGCATAGATGACGCTGCCGATACCCACTTCTCCTTTCGTTTCCGTCAGGCGTACGGCTTCTTGGTAGTCTGTCGGCATTTCGCCTTCCCGTCTCGCAAGTTCTTCGGCATGAATGGCTTTTGCGTTTGCCACGTAGTCGGGACGTTTTCTCGATAAAGTAAATTCGGCAAGGCGCAGAGGATTACTGCGGTAACTGCTGGTTTCTCCCGACGGGATCAATTCGTCGGTGGTGGTTACGGGATCGTTGATGACGGCAGCCACTTTCATCAAAAGGTTTTTCGGTAGACGCGGCATTTCGGGCCAGTCGGCGATATTCGGCCCGTATTTCAGCGGGAAACTCTCCTCCGCTTTGCCGAAACAGTCCGTTACTCGGTTTTTATACACTTCTCCGTCGTAGGAAAAATCCTCTTGTCGATAGGTATACTCGATTTCGTCCGCTCCCGTCAAAAAGCCTCCGTTGGCGGCGGTTGCGGCAATGGAACGAGCGTCCATCAACGCTACGCAAGCAAGTTGTCCTTCGC
>DCGI01000058.1:24196-32048 GCA_002315475.1 Christensenella sp. UBA1782
CGCCCGGTTTGCTCCCTTCACGCGACTCGAAATTTCTGGTCGTGTGGCGAACGGACAGTCCGTTATTACTCGGCACGTCTCCCGCTCCGAAACAAGGTCCGCAAAAAGCCGTTTTGACGGTAACACCCGCCGCAACGAAGTCACTCAAAACGCCTTTACGGGACAAGTCCAAATAGATCGGCAAACTACCGGGATACACGCTCATATTGAGTTTTCCGCCGATGGATTTTCCTTTTAAGATGGCGGCGGCTTCGGCAAGGTTATCGTACGTTCCGCCGGCGCATCCTGCGATAATCGCTTGATCGACAAGTATTTTGCCGTCCACGATTTTGTCGGTCAGACGAAACCCCCCTTTCTTCAACAGTTTATTTCCCGCTTCCTCGCATCGTTTCAAAAGTTCGTAAGGATTTTCCTTTAATTCCCGAATGGTACAAGCGTTACTCGGATGGAACGGTAACGCAATCATCGGTTCCACTTCGGATAGGTCGATGGTAATCAAAGCATCGTAAGAACGGAATTCGTCGGGTTCCATCACCGCAAAATCATCGGGGCGTTGATGCTCGACAAAGTATTTTTCGGTTTCTTCGTCGGTTATCCAAATCGAACTCAGACAGGTGGTTTCCGTCGTCATGACGTCGATACCGTTTCGATACTCGATCGGTAGATTTTTTACGCCGGAACCGAAAAACTCCAGCACTTTGTTTTTAACGAAACCCGTCCCGAACGTCTCCTTGATGAGAAGCAGGGCTACGTCTTGCGGTCCCACGCCCCTTCTCGGTTTTCCGATAAGTTCCACCCCGACGACGGCGGGATACTGAATATCGTAAGTGTCGCCGAGAAGCTGTTTTACCAGTTCTCCTCCCCCTTCTCCGACCGCCATCGTGCCGAGCGCACCGTAACGGGTATGCGAGTCGCTCCCCAATATCATCTTTCCGCAGCCTGCCATTCTTTCCCGCATGTAGGTATGAATGACGCCTTGATGAGGAGGTACGAAAATGCCGCCGTATTTTTTAACGGCGGAATACCCGAAATCGTGGTCGTCCTCGTTAATGGTTCCGCCGACGGCACAAAGACTGTTGTGACAGTTGGTCAAAACGTAAGGAATGGGAAACTTCGTCAGTCCGCTTGCTTTCGCCGTTTGAATAATACCGACATAAGTAATATCGTGGCTCGCCATACAGTCGAATTTTATTTTTAACAGATTCCCTTTTTGCGTGGGCTTATTGTCGTTATGACGATCCAGTATTCGGTACGCCATCGTGCCTTTGTAGGCATCTTCGTACGGTAGGGAAGCTATCTCCCCTTTTTCGATTCTTTTTCCGCGATAGAAAAAGACTTCTTCTTTGATTTTTGTTACGCTCATAAAAAAACCTCTATTGTTTTTCTTTGCTATTATGCTACCACAATTCCGTAAAAAATGCAAGGATATCCTTTTCGTAACATATATTTATATCTATGAAAAAAGTTATTTCGATAACCTTCGGCTTTGTCGGAACCGTCATCGGCGCAGGTTTTGCTTCGGGCAAAGAAATCCTTCTTTACTTCGGCGATACAAGTTTTTTATCACCCCTTTTGGCAGGTTTGTTCATGGGCGTACTTGCTTACGTTTTTTGCCGAATCGGCACCGAAACGAACGGAAACCCTTACTCTTTTTTCGGGAAATTCCGAAAAATCTTTTCTTTCTTCGTCCTTATTAGTAATTTTTTGATTTTTTCGGCAACCCTTGCGGGAAGCGAAGAAATCCTCTTTTTGTTGTTCCGTCGTAACGGAGGTGCCGTTTTGACGGCAATAGCCACCTTGCTTTTGGTTCTGCTCGGCAAAAAAAATCGTCTTGCCGATACGTTGCCCGTTGCCGTTATCGTCCTATCGCTTCTCGTCGTTCTTTTCCGCACCGAAGTCATTTTGCCGCAAGGAAAACTCAGTCCCCTCTCTTGCGGTCTATATGCCGGTATGAATATGATTTCGGGAGGTTTTTATCTCGCAAACGCTTCACAAGACTGCGACGAAAAACAATGCAGACGTATCGCCCTTCTGTCGGACATCCTTCTTTCGGTCTTGCTCGAAACCGTCTATCTCCTCGCTTCCCCCTACGAGGGAAATTTTCCGGTTATCGAAGCGGCAAAGCAAGCGGGGACGGAAACTTTTTCCTACGTCGTCCTATACCTGTCCATGCTTACCACCTGTACGGGGACGCTAACCGTTCTGACAAAAAAAGAAGTAAAACGCTCGCTTGGTTTTACTTCTTTAGGGTTGTTGTTTTGTTGTTTGGGATTTTCGTTCTTCGTCAAAAACGTCTATCCTTTTATCGGTACAATCGGCTTGATTTTGTCTATTGTTTGTATCGCAAGATACATTTATGTCAATTTTGTTCAGGTTTCTCCTGCTTTACGATAATCTTTACGTTATTGTATCCCACGATACCTATAAGGACGTTTTTTAGGTTTTCGATCGCCATGACGGTAAAATTCAACATGTACAGTTTTCCGTCCATCTGAATCTTTACTTCGCAGCCGTCCCCTTGGTATTTTTCGAGGGTTTCCATCACTTTTTTATATACGTCTATATTGTTATCGATACGGATGCAGAGTACTCTGTTATCGACGACGACTTCCTTTTCCGACAAGCCCCAGTCAAAGACGCTTTGTGCTTCGATTTTCGGCTTCCCTCCTTCGTTGATGACGACTTTTCCGCGAATTTTTACCAATGCGTCGTCATGAATGAGGTTTTTATAATTGTTATAGGCGTTGCCGAAGAATACGACGTCAAAACTTCCGTTGAGGTCTTCCATAACGGCTGCCGCCCATTTTTTGCCGGATTTTGCGTTGACTTTGACCACGACGTCGCTCATTATTCCGCCAAAAAAGACGGTATCGCCGTTTTTGACGGGGTAGGTATCCTCTTCCGACGATTCCTCCTCGTCCTCGTCTTCGGTTTCGGTCGGTTCTTTTTCGATCGGGATGAATTTGCCGGAATCGAAAGTAAATCCTTTCATTTCCTCTTCATGTCCATCCAACGGGTGTCCCGAAATATAACGTCCCAACACTTCTTTTTCCAGTTGCAGTCGGTTCATTTTGCTTTCGGGGACTTCCACGTAGTGATAGTCTTCCTGAATCATAAAGTCCAAAAACATTTGCCCGCCACCGAGTAGAGAACGATTGCTCGTTTCCATTTGCAATATTCTTTCGTAATTGGTCATGAGGGTGGTGCGGTTATGCCCGAAACAATCGAAAACCCCGCCTTTTATCATACTTTCCAACATTCTTCTGTTGAGTGCTTCGGAGTTGGCTCGACGCACGAAGTCGGAAAAATCTCGGAACGGTCCGTTTTCGTTCCGTTCTTTAACGACGGCGTCGACGGCGGCTTTTCCGACGTTCTTTATGCAAACCAAACCGTACCGTATGGCGTTTCCTTCGGGCAGGAACAGTCCTTCGCTGTGGTTGATGTCGGGCGGTAACAATTCTATCCCATGTTCTTTAATGACGCGTAGATACTTACTCGTATCCTCGGGTTTATTGATTCTGTTATTGATGACGGCGCAGAAAAACTCCAACGGATAATAGCATTTCAGATAGGCGGTTTGATACGTCAGTACCGAATAGGCGGCGGCGTGCGACTTATTGAAGGCGTATTTTCCGAATTCTTCCAATTCTTTCCATAGCGTTTCGGCAAAATCGGCGTCGACACCGTTTGCTACGCATCCGTCCATAAACTTCTTATGTTGAATAGGAATTTGATCCACCTTTTTTTTGCTGATAAACTTACGGAAGTTATCGGCCTGCGCCATACTGTATCCTGCAAGAGCCTGCGTGATAAACATGGCTTGTTCCTGATAGACGATAACTCCGTACGTCGGTTTCAAAATCGGTTCCAACTTGGGATGACGGTAGTCGATGGTACTCTTATGCTGTTTGTTATAAATAAATTTATCGACGTACTGCATAGGTCCGGGACGATACAGACTAACGCCGGCGATGATTTCTTCGATAAGGTTGGGTTTTAACCGTTTCATAAAGTTTTTCATTCCCGCACTTTCAAGCTGGAAAACGGCGTCACAGTCACCCGTACCGATCATTTTATAGGTTTCTTGGTCTTCGTATCCGATTGTATCGAAATCCAATTCTATATGGCGATACCGCCGAATCAATTCTTCGCAACGGTCAATATCGGTCAACGTTTCGATGGCAAGAAAGTCCATTTTTAACAGACCGAGTTCTTCACATTCCGTCATATCGAATTGCGTGGTAATATCTTCGCCGTTTCTCGACAAAGCCACCACTTCGGCGACCGGTTTGCTGCAGATAATAACGCCTGCGGCATGTTTACCTCTGTCTCGCGGCATATCCTCGATTTGCGTGGCTATGTCCAAAACCTCTTTATATAAGGGATTTCCGTTGTACATTTCGATAAGTTCGGGTACTGCCGCCGGACTTTCGGGATTTAGCAAATCGGGAATGTGAATTTTCTTATCGTTATCGTGTATATTTTTGACGAGAGCGTTGGCTTCGGCAAAAGGAATTTTGTAGACGCGCGCCACGTTCTTTATGGCGTTCTTTTTCTTCATCATGCCGAACGTTATGATCTGCGCCACATGGTCGAGGTGGTATTTGTTCCGAACGTATTCGATGACTTTTTCCCGTCTGTCCGAGCAGAAATCTATATCAAAGTCGGGCATGGTTTGCCGTTCCGGGTTCAAAAACCGCTCAAAAATCAAATTATACCGCAGCGGATCGATTTCGGTAATATGAATGGCATAAGCAATAATACTGCCGGCACCGCTTCCTCGACCGGGGCCGATAGGCACGCCATGCGTCTTTCCGTAATTGATAAAGTCCCAAACGATCAAATAGTACGATGCAAATCCCATTCGGCAAATGACGTCCAATTCGTAGTCGGCTCTTTTTTGAATTTCTTCGGTGATTTCGCCGTACCTTTCCCGCAAGCCGGCATACGCCATTTTTCGCAAATAGTCTTTATCGTCGACGTATCCCTCCGGCGGATCGTAATGAGGAATGGTATAGTCGTGGAACGGAATGGAAAGATCTACTTTGTCGGCAATCTCCAAAGAAGTTTCCAAACAAGCGGTATCCCCTCCCATCAATTCCAACATTTGATCGTAGGTTTTATAATAGAATTCGTCGTTCGGAAACCGCCATCTGGTCGGATCGTCTATATCTCTTTGCGTTTGTATGGCAAGTAATACGTCGTGCGCTTTGGCGTCGGATTGATCGATATAATGCAAGTCGTTCGTTGCCACCGTTTTGGCACCGATTTCATGGGCAATTTTTCGAAGTAACGGCAATACGCGCAATTCTTCTTCCATGCCGTGATTTTGTAATTCGATATAAAAATCTTCGCCGTAAACCGATTGCAGCTTTTTGGCGACTTCCAAAGCGTCGTGATAACGCCCTTCCAAAAGAAGTTGACTGATTTCACCCGCAATACATGCGCTTAAACAAATGACGCCCTCTTTATTCTTTTCCAAAACGGAATAATCCACCCTCGGTTTATCGTAAAAGCCGTCCACGAAGCCGACACTGGAAACGTTCATGACATTATGAAAGCCCGTCAGATTTTTGGCAAGCAACACCAAGTGAAATCTCTCGTTATGTTCCCTGTCTTTTACCGTCATGTCATGACAAACGTAGGCTTCCAAACCGATAATCGGTTTGATTCCCGCATCTTTACAAGCTTTATAGAATTTTATCGCACCGTAGACGTTTCCATGGTCGGTCATGGCGACCGCTCTCGCACCTTCACTTTGGGCACGTTTTACCAAACGTCCGATACGAGCATAACCGTCCAAAAGGCTATACTCGGTATGATTGTGTAAATGAACGAATTCTGTCATTTGTGTTTCTCCTTCTTATTCGTCTTGCGAAGCAAGTTCCATAATGCGGCGCATACGGTGATTGATGCAACTTTTCGTAACGGGAGGCTGGAACATGGCGGCGATTTCTTCCAATCCCGCTTCCCGATTTTGTAATCGGAATTGGCAAGTTTTGCGCAACGGTTCGGGCAAATTATCCAAACCGATCCTTTGTTCGATTTTTTGTATGGCGGCAATCTGTTGAAATGCCGATCGAACCGTTTTACCGATATTCGCCATATCGAGATTTTGAGCGCGGTTTACGTCGTTTTTGACGCGACGTTCGGTCATAATGTCATAAATGCGAAGGACGCCCTCGTTGGAACCGATAGCCGTAAGCACGTTACAAATCGATTGACTGTTTAAGAGAAAAACCCCCGTTCCTCGATGATTTCGTACCGTTTTTTCGTCAATATCCGCTTCTTGGCTGATGACCTTCATGACGTCTTCTTTTATCAAATCGGAATTCAGTAAAAAAGAAAGACGGTAGCGGCTTTTGGTCTTTTTGTTGTCCCATTCGGTTATTTCGTCGGGCAGACGCAAAGAACCGCACGACAAAAAGAGTCCCCGTAAAAAAACTCGTCGGGAATCACTGCCGTTTTGAAATAAAGAATCGGGAATCCCCTGCACCGGTTCGTAACGATTCCGTACGATACAACACTTTTCCAAAATATCGCACGCCTTTTCGGCGGGAACAAAAGTTTCGTATTGCGAACCGTTATCCATATAATGCACTTCGATTTCGGGAGAAAAACCGCTTATTTTTTGAATAACTTGGCACAGTAATTCTATAAAAGCCTTATCGGAATGTATAAAAGAAAGGGAAAAACCGTTCTTGGTAAAAGAGATTTCTCCCCCACCCCGAATGGCTCCGCACAGAAAAGGAATCGCTTCCTCTCCGATTTCCGTCGTCACAAGCTCTTGCCGAACCAATTCTTCAACCGTCAAGAATCCTTACCTCCCTTTCCAAACGTATACCGTATTCTCGCAAACAAGCCTCTTCGGCAAGTTCTACCAATTCTTTGTACTCTTCCGCCCTTCCGTTCCCGTCGTTTATCAGCACGTTGGCGTGTTTTTCGCTGAACCGAATACCGCCGAGGCGTTTTCCTTTGAACCCCAACCGTTCCAAATAGTAACCCGCACTGACACCGTTTACCTTCTTAAAGACGCTCCCCAAACTCTTTTCGCTCGGCAAAGCCTTTCGGCGGATTTCTCCGACCTCTCTCCTTCGCTTTTGCAAAACTTCCTTCGGTGCCGCCCGTAACGAAAAGGTGGCGGAAACCAAAAATTCATCCTTCGCAAAACTCGATTGCCGATACGAAAAAACCAAATCCTCCCGACACCGCTCCCGTAAGCCGTCTTTACGGGAAAACACTTCGACCGTATCCAAAGAATCGGATATTTCCCGTCCATGACAACCGCTGTTCCCGAGCAAAGCCCCTCCGACCGTTCCGGGAAGCAAACAAAAGTCTTCCAATCCCGCCAAACCGTTTTGATAAGCAAGTGCCGAGAGAAAAGCGGTCTTTTCTCCGCAGTACGCCGTCAATTTTTCCTCCCGAACAGAGAATCCTTTTAACCTCGTCGAAAAGACGTACAAGTCTTCTTTTTTCGTCGCACAAACCAACGTATTGGTACATCCCCCTAAAAAGACAAAAGAAAAATCACGATAATTTTGCCAAATATAGCGGATTTCTTCTAAATTTTCGGGGAAAACAGCATTCCGGATGATTCCGCCGCATCCCAACGAAGAGAGAGCGGAAGCGTCTGCCGCACCGATTTTTACGCTCATATTATACCCCCGTACAGTCCTGTTTGTCAATACGATTCTATGGCTCGAAGGGTTCTCTTATGCACGAATCCCTTATATGTTATAAAAATATAACCTAAAAATACTTGATATGTTTTAGGGGAAGGATGAGATTTTCGGAAAGGTTTCGTTGTTTGTTCAAAAAAAATACGATAAAAACGTGCGTACCGTACAAAACC
>DCGI01000058.1:32076-56463 GCA_002315475.1 Christensenella sp. UBA1782
TTCGGCATCGTCCCTTGTTATTGCATGCCGTAGGTATCGATAATCCAGGTTATCGGATCGTTATCACAATCGGGAGCAATCACTTTGCATAGTTTTTTTGCCCCCTCCGAGCCGTTCCCTACGCAAATGCCGAATGCTCCCATGCCGAGCATGGTACTGTCGTTATCGGAATCCCCCACGCAAATGATTTCTTCTTTACGAATGCCGTATTTCTCGGCAAGTTTCATCACGCCTATGCCTTTATTGATGCCTTTCGGTACGATTTCGATAATGAACGGTTTGGACGTATTGATAAGGGCTTCCTCGCCAAATACCGCAATCAGTTGCTCTTTTTCCTGCGGAATCCGGATGGTTTCGTTCATCAAGAGCAATTTCGGCGGGCAATATTTTTCTTGCAAAAGGTATTCCGAAACGGGATACCCGAGTTCTCGGTAGGAGGCGTGTGCTATCTTTACGTACAATTCGGTAAATTTCGTTGCTTTTTCGGTCAACAAATAGTCCCCGCGATAGGTTTGATAGTAGAGGCCGTTTTCCTCCGCATATTTTCCGATGCGAGCAGCCAAACGATAATCGAGGGTACAAGCTTCCAGCGTTTTTCCCGTATCAATATCGGTAACCACCGCCCCTTGATAGGTAAGCACCTCACCGTGTAAATCCAAATCCCGACAAACGGGCAAAGCTCCCGTCGTCATTCTGCCCGTAACGATGACGAATTTTCCACCCGCTTGTTCATAACGTTTTATGGCGTCCTTTAAGCCTTTTCCGTACTGTTGTTTTCGACCGATTAAGGTATCGTCCAAATCGGTACAAATCATTTTATATTTTAACAATCTTCCTCCGCATCCTTGTACTTTTGAAAGAAGGCAAGGATATTTTCCGCATCTTTTTTCCCTATGTTTTTAACCTGACAAAGTTCTTCCGCACTCGCCGACGCGATGGCTTCTATTTTCCGAAAATAAACGAGCAAATCCCTTGCTTTCGTCTTCCCGATGCCTTCGATTTCGGTCAATTTACTCTCGGTCATTTGTTTGTTTCGTAATTGCCGATGGTACGTTACGGCAAAGCGATGGGCTTCGTCCCGTACCCGTACCAACAGTTTTAACGCAAGGCTGTCTCTCGGCAAAAGAATACTGTCTTCTTGGTGCGGAACGAACACTTCTTCTATGCGTTTGGCAAGACTTATGACGGTAAAATCTATTTTTTCATCCTGCATGGCTTGCAACACGTAGGAAAGCTGTCCTTTGCCGCCGTCGATGACAAGCAAATCGGGTTTTTGCGAAAAGCTCAAATCTTTTTGTAATTTCCATTCTTCCATGCGTCTGGATAACGTTTCGTACATACAGGCGAAATCGTTATTGCCGACCACCGTTTTTATTTTGAAATGTCGATACATTTTACTCGCCTTGGCACCGTCGATAAAGACGACCATACTGGCGACTTTGTTCGTTCCCGAAATATGTGAAATATCGTAACACTCTATCCTTTTCGGCAAAGTAGGTAAACGTAACATTTCATAAAGCTGTTTTACGCCGCCCATCGTCAGTTCTTCGAATTTGTTATTATGTTCCAACTGTCGACTAAGATGCTCCGACGCATTGGTCAAGCCCATTTCGACGAGCTGTCTGCGGATACCGCCGCTCGGTACCACCACTTGGATTCTTTGTCCGCTTTTTTGGGAAAGGTAATCGCACAATTCTTCCCGAAACTCAATTTCATGGCTGACTAAAATTTCGGTACAGTTCAGCGGATTGTTTTCGTAATACTGCATGATGAAAGAAGTCAAGCCGTTATTGAGTTCGGTTTCTCGACAGGGAAAATTGATTCCGCCCAAATATTTACCGCTCCGAACCACGAAACAATTTACCACCGAATACATACCGTTTGTGGCGAAAGAGAATACGTCAATGTCGTTTTTCTGCTTAAACGGTATGGTCTGTTTCCGTACCAAATTTTCCAAAGCCGTTAGTGTATCCCGATAAATTCTCGCTTGTTCAAACTCTTCTTTTTCGGCACAAGACAACATTTTTTCGGTTAACATATTCCGTACCTTTTCATCGTTCCCACCCAAAAACGAAAGAACGTCATCGATGATTTTTTTGTAATCTTCTTCGGTTATTCTTCCGGTACAAGGTGCCAAACACCGCCCGATGTGAAAGTTTAGACACTCCCTTTTTCCGAAGGACTTACAACTACGCAAAGGAAAAACGGTATGCAGAATGTCCAGTACTTCATGCACCGAAATACCCAACATATACGGGCCGAAATACTTGGCGCCGTCGGCTTTTAACTTATAGCAAATCTCGATTTTGGGAAACTTTTCTTTGACGTTTATACGTATATACGGGTAGGTTTTGTCATCCTTTAACAAAATATTATACGGAGGATTATACTGCTTAATAAGGTTATTTTCCAAAATAAGCGCTTCGTATTCGTTCGGGGTGATAATGATGCGAAAGTCAAAAATCTTTTCTACCAGCGCCATGGTTTTTTCGTTTTTGACGCTGTTATGAAAATACTGTCTTACTCTGTTTTTCAGTATTTTGGCTTTGCCGACGTATAGCACGTTTTCGTACTCGTCCAACATAATATAAACACCGCTTTTTTCGGGTAAAACCTTTAATTTTTCCGTATACGGCTTCATGCTTTACAGATTCACCTCAACGTTCGGTTCCCGTAAAAATTTTCGACCGACTATCCACTTTTGACGGAGTCCCTTCCACCCGACCGGATTATACTTTTCGGGCGGACAGAAGTTTATTCCTTGCTCTTTCAGTTCTTCCAAAAAGGATGCAAGACGCTCGGTAAAGTCCTTATAATTCTTTCTCGACAAGGGTGTCCAACCGGCTTCGGCTACCGCCTGCAAACGCGGGTACAACTGAAAATCATATTTCTTTTTATCGTAAATGACTTCCGTCCAAAGGGGTGCTTCGATACCGAGTACGCCTTTTTGTTCGGGACTTGCGCCCATCGCTTCGGGGCCCAAACCGTATATTTTTTCCAAATTGGTGGCAATATAGGGATAGTCCAGATAACAAACTTTACAAGGCGAAACGATGGTTTCTCCCCCTTTCGAAAGCCACTGTAACGTTTCGTCTTTTCCCGTCCACCATTGCACGATAACGTTTTCTTCTATGTCGTTCGTACGCAAAATTTCGTTCCAACCGATGGTTCTTTTTCCTTTGGATGCAAGATACGCCACCGTTTCTCTCGTGAAATAACCTTGCAAATCCCCTTCTTTTTTGAGGTTCTTTTCTTGCATCAAAGCTTGACAGGCGGGGCAGGATTTCCATTTGGTGCGAGGTACTTCGTCCCCCCCGATATGGAAATACGGCGACGGAAACAAGTCGCAAATCTCATCGATAATATCGTGCGTAAACGCAAAAAAATCGGGATTGCCTATGCAACCGACGGTGTCTTTGACACCCCACTTCGGACTGACTTCCAACGGTTTTTTTTCGCAGGAAAGTTCGGGAAACAAGGCGAGTGCCGACGTGAGATGCCCCGGCATATCGATTTCGGGAATAACGGTAATAAACCGCTCGGCGGCAAACGCAACGATTTCCCGTATGTCGTCTTGGGTGAAATAACAACCTCTGCCGTATTCTTCCCCTTTCATCTTGCCCAGCCAATTCAAACTCTCGTCTTTACGGACGCATCCGACTTCGGCTAAGTGCGGATATTTCTTTATCTCCACACGCCAACCTTGGTCGTCGGTAAGGTGCCAATGAAAGACGTTCAGTTTATAGTACGCCATTTGTTCAAGGGTTTCTTTAACGACTTCTTTATCAAAAAAATGCCGTGCCACGTCCAACATGATGCCACGATAGGAAAACCTCGGTTTGTCGAAAATCGTTCCGTACGGAACCCCCGTCTTCTTGTACTGTTGTAACGTTATGATACCGTAAAACGCCCCTTGTTTCTCGGAAGCGTATACTTTGACGCCTTCTTCGTTTACTTCGATATTGTACCCCTGCGGCGGGATTTTTTCGTCTACGAGAAAAGCAACGTCGCCTTCCCCTTGCCGTAAATCCAGTCTTTTTTCTACGGTAGGAATCAACGAAGCGAAAGCTTTGTCCGTACTGAAAGTTTTTCCGCTTAGGAAATAGGTGCCGCCCATGGGCGTATTCTCGGCAGGTTTAGGAATGATTCTCATTTTTTTCTCCTTTTTGAAAGAAAGACTGCCGTATTGCGGGCAGTCTTTCGGAAATACTGTTTCAAACGTTCTTATCAGCCGGCAACGGGCCCGAAAATAGTATTGGCGGTTTCCCATTGTTTATACCGATACGGCAACAAGCAAAGTGCGTAAATGCCGATGGTGATAATGGAGAAGAACCCCCATTTGATGATGTTCAAAAGCAATTCTCCCGCTTTCCCTTCGAATTGCATCGGTACACCGACAACGTAGGTGTTTTTGCAAACCCAACGCTTATAGATGCAAATGGCATTCGGCAATCCCACGAAAGGAATCAACGAAAGCAAAATCAAGCCCAACCGCATCCAAAACATTTTTGCCGGACTCCCGACAAATTGCGACTGCAAGTTTCTCGAATGGATAGGTGCGTTTACCGCGCCCGTAGCTGCCATCGGATAACCGGTGGGGTTGGCGTTCGGATAAGTAGGAACAGGATAGTTATTAGGTTTCGTTTGATTCATAATTTTACAGCCTCCGCTTGTATTATTTTACCATTACTTTTCTTTTTCGTCAATACAATTATCCCAATTAAAAACCACATTTCGAGCGAATTTCAAAAATATTCTCGTCGTGCAGATGAAAACGTACCGCTAATTGCTCAAAAGTGTAGTCGTATCTTTCGTGCAAGGCGATAAACAGTTCACAAAGCATGGTGTATCCTTCGTCAAAAATACCGAAAACGTTTCCCATGATATACCCGTATCCGTAATGCTTGACACGATTGATTTCGGCGAGAACCTCAATACGGAGTTTCATCGTATCGGGAAGCTGCAACGAAGAAATCGCATCAAAATAGGTACATTCTCTACGCATGATGAAATCGCAAAGGGTGGAAAGCATCACGTCGTATCTCTTATGGAGATAGAACATTTTTGCAATGGCTCCGTAAGGTCTACCCGTTCTTGCGGACACTTCTCCGAGTACGAAATCCAATTTCTTTTCGGGGAAGCAAGCCACGTAACCCGTTTCGTTTTTGCGAATATCGGCAAGCACGCTTTTCAAGCTTTCGTGCCCTTTGTCCGAAGGCGTAGAAGAAAACGAGTTACCGTAGATGGCTTGTGCGAAATCGTCTTTGGAAACAATCCCTCCTTCCAAACGCAAAATAACGGCGGCGTCACATTCTCCGCGCATCAAATAGCGGAAGCTGTTATAAGGATACTCGTTATTGCCGGCGGCATAAGGAACCGTACCGTGTATGGTCTGCACGACACCGAAAACTTCTTGCGACGTGGTGAGTTCTTTCACGTCAAAATCATCCCGAATGGGCGAACCTACGTTGCGCAATCCCTTATTGTAGCGGTCGGCGAAGTTCTTGACGGCATAACGCACGAAGGCTTCGCAACAGGGACGGTCGTACGCCTTCAATAAAAGACTGGCACCCCCTCTGTACACGCTGTACGCAATCAGCTTGGAAGCGTTTTGTTTTCCCTTTTCGGACATAATCTGCAAAATCTCGGTAAAGAGTTTTTTATTCCCTTTCTTCGAGAAAGCGTCATAGCCGTAAACGGTATAAAGGTGAACGGAAAAGTATTTTCCCTGTCCCTTACCGACGAGGAAGCACTCGCTTTTTCTTGTTACATAACTTTCGTACAATCCTCCCAGAATTGCTCTTTCAAACTCGCTGTAATCTTGCGGTTTTTTGTCTTTACCCATAATTTTTTGCTCCTTTTTTTTACTTATTCTTATTATTATTTAACAACCGTTACGGTATACAAATCGTCAAACGCCGTCGTGCCTTTTTCGAAGTGCCACTCGGTATCGTGGCTTGCTGTAAGCTCGCCTTCGGGAAGCATGGCGTCACCGTTATAAACGATGAATTCGGCATCGTCTGCGCTATATGCGATATTATACAGATTTTTCGAGTTTTCCGTCAAAACGTTCACTCCTTTTTGCAAACAATCGGTTACTTCCGCTTGGAAAAGCGTTTCGTCGTATTCTTCGGTAAAAATCCGTACCGTTTCGCCATAATAGATTTTGTTCACGCCGAACCAATCGGCAATCGTCCGCATACAGGCGGCAAACGCCAAATCCATTTGTTCCGCCGTCTTTGCACCGTTTTCTTGATACCGGAAAGTCAGTTTTTGAATGGTTCCGTTCGTCAGTATCACCATTCTTTCCGCACTCGGCAAGGTGGTGTTTACGGCATCGGCGGGTGCCGCATCGCAAAGTCCCGACAAAGCGGTATTGACAAAGCGGAACATATCCCCCTCAAAAGTAAACGACAAACGGATAACATCGGTTTTGCCGATAACCAGCGAGGACTGCGCAAAGGCAAGGAAGTCCGCTTTCGTCGAAACCTCACCGAACGGCTTATCGTCCCACAACGTTAATTTCGTCGCATAGGAGTTTATCGAGCTGAAAACGTTATAAATCGTTTCAAACAAAACGGCTCTCTGTGCGGCGGTATCGTTCCACGTTCCGGAAAGTTTCATCTGTAAATAATAGCTCTGTACGAAGTCCTGTACCGTGAATCGGTCTTGGGCATCGGTCGCAACGGCAAAGTTTGCGTAGAGTGTACGATAAAAATCGGACAGGGTATTTTGCTTGCCGGCAAAGTATATTTCTTTTTCGAAAGACGTCGTGCCGTCCTCGAAGAAATATAGGTTTTGAGCGGTTTCGGCATCGGTGGTCTTGACGGAATCTTCGGTAATCAACTCCAAACCTTTTCCGAAGTACACTTTTTCGGCACCGTATATCGTCATGTCGGAAAGTAATTCATAGGTGATACTTGCAAGTTCGTCCTTTCTCGTTTCCAACCAATTACTGTTAAAAACATAACGGAATTCCAAATAGTTCTTATTGGGACTCACGACGGTAATCGTTTCGATAAAATCATACCTTTCTTTCATTTCGTTGACTTTCTTATCGAATTTTCCCGCCAAAACCCAGTCGGAATAGATTTCGTTACCGTTCCCCAAATAGACGCGGAATAAGTAATCTTCGTCATTCTTGTCCAAAACATGCAGTTCTAAAGCTTTCTTTTGTTTAGCGGACACCTTACATTCCACAGCCGATATGGTTAAAGTGTAGCTACTGTGTTCGAGCGTGCCTTGTACGGTGGTATATTTTCCGGTGTTCTCGTCATACGACAAAGCCAATTTGCCCGAAAGCAATTGCAGTTTTCCCTCTCTCGTTTTCATGGAGCCGTACTCTATCGAGTAGACGATATTCAGTTCTGCATCGCTCCTCAAAACCGAATGGTCGGAGTCGAGCGCAAAGGTATTGATACCCTTGACGATACGGGTAGAGATGGCACTCTTCATATCGGACTCTTTGACTTCGGTCGCAACAAACAAAACGGTATCCGTCGTGCCGAAACGAAGTCCGCTCTTGCCGACGTCGTCCTGCTCGCTAATCCAATGGAGTAATTCGTAATACACTTCGTTTAATTCTTCCTGCGTAAAGACCGCTTCTTGGAAGACTTCTACCATAAATTCAAAGTATTGCGTATTGGGACTGACCACCGAAATATTATTTACCCAAGTATACGTTTGCTTTAACGTATCGACAAACGGCTTCAAGTTGGAACCGTTTTGCGCAAAGAAAATCACTTGATAGAGGTCGTCGTTATAGGGAGCGTCGTCCAATACCGATTCCGTCGTAACTCTCAGCAAGTAGTCCTTTTCGGAAGGCGCAACCACCGTCAGCGTCACGTTGGCGGGGATGATACCGTAGCTTTGCAGACAGTAATTAGCCGTTTCATAATACTTTGTTCCCGTTGTTTCTCCGTTTACGGTAACCAACAAATAGTATTGGTTCGTTACTTTCTTACAGAGAGCGGCTTCGTCGGAAGGCAAATCATTATACTCTTCTTCGGTGAACATATACAAAATATCGCCGTCACCCGTAACCTTTTCGCAGGCGGATTTCTTAAGGATATAGTATTTTTTCATTTCGCATCGTACCTTGTCCTCGTCGGCAAGAGCATCGTACTGTTCTTGAGAAAGATGTTTATCGACGACTTCTTCGCATCTGCGCTTATCTTCTCTCGAAAGTGCCGCAAACTCGTCGGCGGTATAACGCATGACGATTTCGCCTTCTTCTTTGATGACGTAATCGGCATAATCAATATAATACGCCTCGTTACTTTCCACCAAAACATTCCGTTGTGCTTGCGTCAAAAGCTCCATTTCGACGTCGTTAAACTTGAATCCCGGCAAATCTTCGGGCAACGCTTCGTATTCGGGTTTGGTATACCTTTCCCAAATATTGCCCTTACTGTCCCGAACGACGTAAGCGGAGTAAACGGCGTAGAAAGAACCTTCCGGCGGATCGAAATAGTGTGCGGACACCACCAAACTCTTTTCCACGTAATAGAGCAGAGCCAAATTCTTTTCATCGTCGTAGACCGTAATCGGATAGTAATTCTTCTTTCTGTTTTCCGAAACGTCTTGATACTCTTTATAGGTGATAAAGTCCTTTTGATTGACGTAGAACAGTTCCATTTCCGAGCTGTCGGGCAAGGGAAACTCCGAAATAACCTGTACCGCCGTAAAGCTTGCTTCTTTTACCGTACCGTAGAAAGAAATGGTATCGGAGAAGGTAAAGGAAACGTCCTGATAATCGTAAACTTTGATGACAAAGGAAGTCGACAACTCCTCATAATCCTTATATATAAGAGATATGGTGATTTCTTCCCCTTCTTTACTGTAAATGTTGTTGACGAATCCCGAATTGGAAACGTCTTTGTTTTTCATATCAATGTACTTATTCAAAGTACCCACTTTATTGCCGCTGCTATCCAGTTTGTCAAAGTCTAATTGCAATATGCCGCCCGTCAAATCCAATTCCGCCCCGCGAATGTAATTGGTTACGGGCGTCTTATAAATACCGACCTCCGACAAAGTAGCTTTCCATACCCGTACGAAAACGTCGCAGGTGCCACCCATGTACGAAACGGTGACGCGACGATACTCTTCGCTGGAATCGATAATATCGTACGAAAGCATTTCCGCCGTAATGGGAATCATCTCGATTTCTCCGTCGTCATAATAGACCGTCAATTCTTTTTCTACGACGGCATCTAAATTTATATCGTATTCCGAAAGCATAACGTCGGTCTTTGCGACAAGTTCGGCTAAGACGAACAAAGAATCGGATACGGTATAGTGCGAACTGTTTGTTCCTTCGGTTGCATTCAAGGCGTTTGCCTTTTCCAGTGCAATCAAACGATTTTCATAGTAGAATACCAAACTATGCCCGTTACTTATCACGAATTTACCCAAACGGTTTTTCAAAACGTATTTTCCGCTTTCTTGCGCGATAAAGTACGGGGCGTTTTCTTGAAAACGTTTCAGAGCCTTTTGCGCGTACTCTTTCTCCGTATAATAATACGCCGTCCCCACCAATCCCGAACGGTCTACCGACTGTCCGTTGCCGTTGGTGATGACATAGCCGTTCGTACCCGTTTCGAGGGTGTAATTCAAAAGCTTTTCGAGCGGAATCAAAGCGGAGGTTTCGGTATCGTAATAAACGTTGTACGAGCCGACCGGCACGACAATCTTATTATTGACGTAACCGACTTCATCGCCCTCATCGGTCAAAACCACCACTTGATATCGGTGATTCAAAACGGCAAAACCCGCATCCACACTGCCGCCGAAGCTGCTTTCGTCGTAGCCTGCCGGTTGCGTAGCTTGTACCAAACCCGCCGAATCAATGTATTTTATCTTTTTTAAGCCTCTTTCGTCGTATTCGTCCACTTGTCCGATATAAGCGATACCGATGACTTCGGAGGAACCCGCCACTTTGACTTTAATGGGAATATCCACCGAAATATCGCTTGCCTGTCTGCTTTCGGTCGCGGAAACGGAGTGGTGCAAAACGACTATCATTTCGTCGTACAGTCCCGTAATGGCTGTCGTCTGGTCTCCTTTTTGATACCCGACGGAATAACCCTTAAAACCGGCAAAGCTATCGTTAAAAAGGTTTTCCACTTCGGTTTTTGAGCGACAGTTGTATCCTAAATTATCGACGGAATAGTCGTCGCCGGCATATACTTTGTTTTCGCTGTCTACAATTTTCCCGTCGGCGTTATAGATGAAATACCACTTGAAGAACAAGGTATACCACCATCCGTCCGCTTTCTTTAAGGTGGATACGCCCGTTAGGTTTTCGATGACTTCAAAAGAACCGCCCGAGTACTTCTTATAGAACGTATATCCCGAAAAGTCCACCGCCTTTCCGCTCGCATAAGAATCTTTACCGGTAATAACCAACTGTAAGGACTGTTCCTTTCTGTCCACGACGTTGACTTTTAAGGAAGTTTCGTCCACCGCTCCCATATAGGCAAATTTAACGGGAACGCCGTTTGCGATGACGCTCGTCGTGGAATCGTATACCATCGAAGGATCGGCGTTGATGGTGATGGTAGAATCGTTTTCCGTCTTAACCGTAACGGTGATGCCGCTAAAATCCCATTCTTCGTATTGAGAATACTCGTATTTGTAGTTTTTGACCAAACCGTTTTCGGGACAGTTGACTTTGATGGATTTTACCAAGAAATCCCGCTTATCGTCGTCGATGGTATAATAAACGAAAGGTTTCGAAATCTTATATAAATCGTCCTCGGTGTAGTACATCGGTTTGTCACGGCCGATATCGGTGGAATAATCGGAATAATAACTGTCGGAATAGGTCAGCGTCGCATCGTACCATCTGCCGATTCTGGTCTTTCCGCTCACATTCAAAGAGGAGTAGTAGGTTTCGTCGCTGCGATACACGTTCTCGGCGTGCATGGTGCCGTTCGAGAAAGTATAGTACGTTTCGGTCAGTTTTGCACCGTTTTTATACTTTGCCGACAAGTCGACTTTGTAATACGCCGCATAATAGGTGTTGTCGGAGTTGTAAACCGAAGTGGTTTGATACCGGTCTTTCCCGATTTCCTGCGTAAAATATTTACCCGTCGGTAATTTGGTATTATTCGGATTGGAAGAAAGATCTACCGTCAAATACAGGACGGCGTAACAATACTGCTTAAAATTATTATCAAGGTATAACTCGTAATAAGCGGTATGGCTGTCGATCGTTTCGGAGGCGCTGCCGATGTTTACCGCCACCGTCCCGCCTACGGCAAGCTGTCCGTTGCCGCCGCAAGAATCCATGTCTTTCCCGGTAATTTCTATTTTGGAGCCGTTTCGGTAATAAACCTCGTACTTTGCCCCGTCGTAAATAATATCGCTGGAAGTCGCCACGTACACTTTGGTGGGTTCCTGTACGGTAACCATCGTCGTAATGGTTTGCGGTACCACCGTATAGGTGTAGTTTTCGCTGTAAATATCGGTTTTCACCGTTTCGTCGTCTTTGGGTATCAACGAAGAATATTTTTCGGGCAGACGGAAATAAATCGTCTTGGTGTAAGCTCCCGTTGCGGGCGAGCAGAACAAAGTACAGTTATCGCCGAGCATATCTTTCGTCACCTGCTCGGGTTCGCTTTCGGTGTCGTTATTGAATTCCACGTAATACTGCAAACCGGCAATGGAAACCGAATCGTTAAAGTAAAACCGTCTTCCCACGATGTTGTTGGTGCTTTCGATAATATGCAAGGCTACGGGATACTTCCTCAAAACTTCGATATAGAAGGAAACGTGCTGTTCCAACACGCCGCCGTAAACAATCCAAAGTTCGTACTTGCCGCTGGCGGAAATATCCAACGGGGTATTGACGGACTCGACGCGTGCATTGACGATATTGACGTAAGAGCTGTTCAATCCGAAATCGGCTTGCGTTCCGTCGTCGTAGGTCACGCGGACGGATCCCGAACTCAAATCAATTTCGTCCCCTTGAATCATGTTATTGATGGTGGTGGTATCGGGATAATTCTTCGGGCGAATATCGTCAATGTCGACGATTTCCATCGAAACGTAAGAAGAATCTTTGACGCGGGTAATAAACGTAGTCGTGGGTGCGGTGCGAATGGCTACCACGCCGTCCTCTACCGAAGAAACGACACCACCGCCCACCGTATAGACGGTATTGCTTCCGTATTTTCCGATAGCAACGTTATCGGGAAGCAAGTCGCCGACGGCAACGCTGACGGTCGTAAGGTTGTAGCGAATGACGGTAGATACCGTCATGGTGCCCTTTCCCGTCCCTTTATCGTAGGTCACGGCGGTTACTTCGCCGTAGCTCTTACTGCGGATGGCGGACAGAGTGATTTCCTCGCCATTTCTGGTAATATGGTTGCTGGCAAGTTCGTCTTCGGGTTTTACGATTTCTCCCACCGTAAAATAAGCGGTACCGTAGTATTCGTAGAAAAAGGTTTCGGGATATTCTTCGGGCAGGTACATCATGACGGCGGTTACGCTCCCCGCCAAACTGTCATCGATACGCAATACCATGTCTTTTTCTAAGTTTTTGATATCGGCATACCCCTCTTCTTTCGATTCTCCCGTCGACACCGTATACAAGGGCGATTGTTCGTTGTCGTAGCCGATACGTACCGTCATGCCGTCCGTCTCGTAGCGTTCGGCAAAATCCACGAATACGAAATTGTTGACGGCGGAGTCCACGATTTTTATCGATGTCGGCGTCTTCTCGATATAGTTTACGTCAAACGACATTTCGGTACCGAGATACCGAAACGTAACGGTTTGTTTTCCGAGTTTCCGATTGTCGTACGCATCCAACATATCGGCGGAAACGGGTATATCTTCGTAATGGACTCGGGTGGCGTTCAACCCCTCTTTGTAAGTCAAACGAATAACCGCTCCTTCCAAATCGATGTTTTCCCCTTCCACGTATTCGGAAACGTACGGCTCGGAATACAATTCGATACTGCCGAGCTCCCATTCTTTAACGGTAACGGTAAAGGTGCAAGTCGCCCCACCGTATACCACGACGACGTTTTGAACGCCGGGACGGGACATATCGTAAGAACTTTTTTGCAGCATACTTAAAGTCAAGGGCACTTCTTCGATATCTCCGTTATCGTACACCGCGACAAGCGTAACGTTCGTCAGATTCAAAGGATCGCCTGCCGTATACTCCACGACGGAAAGACCGTCCACCGTAATGCTCTCTACCTTTCTATCGGCATATTCCAAATCGGGAGAACAAGAGGTCAAAAACAAAAAGGTACACGCAACGAGTACGAGAAATAGAATGCAAAAACGCTTTTTGTTCATAAGAAAAGAATACCCCCATAGTATTACTTTTTATATTATAATACACGCACGCGAAAAAAGCAATAGTCAAGAGGCAAAAAAACCGCCGAAATCCCTTTTTTATTCGGTTTGACGAAAAAACAGTCCTTCTTTATCTTTCCGAGCGGTTTTCAGGAACGAAAACCCTCCCCGACTTTCTTCGTTCGGGGAGGGTAAAAAAAAGACGCAAAAAAGCATCAATCGTTCAAATTCCAATCGACGGGCGTCAAGCCGTTTTTCAGCAAAAACGCATTGGTTTTGGAAAAATGTCTGCACCCGAAAAATCCGTAAGAAGCCGACATCGGCGAGGGATGCGGACACTCCAGTTTCAGATGAATCGGGTTATCGATCAAGACGGCTTTTTTCTTGGCGGGAGAGCCCCAAAGCAAAAATACGACGGGTTCTTTTTTCTCGTTCAGTTTCCGTAACACGTCGTCGGTGAAGATTTCCCAACCCTTATCTTTATGCGACAAAGGTTCTCCTTCCCGCACCGTCAAGACGGTGTTCAATAACAGCACACCTTGCTCCGCCCACTTTTTTAGGTATCCGGTATGGGCAATGGGGATACCTAAATCGTCTTTTAACTCTTTATAAATATTTTGCAAAGATCGAGGAATTTCCACCTCCGGTAAAACCGAAAAACACATACCGTGCGCTTGGTGAGGACGATAATAGGGATCTTGCCCGAGAATACAAACCTTGACGTCTTGATACGCCGTCGTTTTTAAGGCGTTAAAAATGTCGTGCATGGGCGGGTAAACGGTATGCGAAAGATACTCGCTTTTTAAGAAAGCACGTAATTTCAAATAATACTCTTTTTCAAATTCACCGGATAAAATCTCATCCCAATCGTTTCCGAAATGTACCATATTATTCCTGTGTTTGCGGCTGATATTTTGACAAAGATTGAAAGATTCCGTACGGTACTCTGCTCTCGTAAAAATCGGGTTGTACCTCGCCGAGCGCATACAAGACGACGGAGGCTACGTCTTGCGTGACCATGTACCCCATCGTCCCCGATAGCACGTCGTGACTTCCCGCTACGGCAAAAGTAACGTACTTTTCGTTGTCGGTTTCCCCGCCATGCCCGCCCGTAGGCGTATGTCCATGGTCGGATACGCAAATAAACAAGGTATTATTACCCCAGCCTTTGGCTATGCAGGCATCGTAAACTTCTCCCATATAACCGTCGACGGTCTTTAACATATCGACATAAGCGTCGGAACCGTAACCGCCGTTCATGTGTCCGGCATCGTCCACCGCGTCAAAGTCCATATAAAGAATGGTATCGTCATACTTTTGCAAACGTTCCAACGTGGCATTTTTGACTTTTTCGTCCACTTCGATACGGACGGCATTGGTTCCTATCATACCTTTACAGTTTACCTTTTTAACCTTAATACCGTTTTCGATAATGCCGTAATTGATATTCCCCCAATTACAAGCCGAAAAGAAAGTTGCCTCTTTATGACGTTGATGATAAACCTTAAAGAACGTATCGTGCAAAGTATTCGGGAACAAAAACGACGTATAATTGTTTATCTTATGCGTCTGAACGGTTACGCCGGTAAACATGGACGCCCAATTTTCTCCGCTACTCGTAGGATACTGACTGATACCCGTAAAGGTTTTGGCACCGTTTCCGAAAATTCTGTCAAAGTTCGGCGTCACGCCTTCCTTAAAATAATCACCCGCTCCGTCCACGCCGAAAATCACGACGTGTTCGTATTTCGTCATGGCGGCGACGTCTTCCGCCGTCGGCAATACCCCTACGGATATGCGATCGGTGCCGTCATATTCGGGCACCTTTGCACGAAAAACCCCGAACAAAATAGGAAAAGTCGCCATCACCGCTATCAATATACTTCCGACCGCGATGGTAACGACTTTGTGTTGTTTCAAAAACTTTCCGACAGAACCAAAAAACCGTTTCATTATTTCCTCCGATTGATAGTTCTATTGTAACAAAAATCAACAGAAAGTCAAGAGCTATTTTACAAAGACCGGAAGAAATCTATTTACAAACTGAAATTGCTATTCGTATTGCCCGAACAGCCGCAACCGTTATCATCGGACAGGCACAACAAACACAGACACATGGCGAGCGTGTTTTTGTTGTTTTGAGTGCAAGAATTCCCGCAAGAATTGCAAGAATTGTTATTATTACTGTTTAATATCATCAACAGAAGCATCGGTAAAGAGTCGAACAAGATTTCCTCCACTATTGTCTTTAATTCTACAATATGCGTCAAAAGTCTGTTTTGTGCCTATATTACAATGGATTCATCAAAATATTCACAGGTGTTCTTATGTCCTTAGATGAAATTATTCAAAAGTATATGCCCAGCGAACAGTCCGTCCGAAATATGGAGGAGTTCTTTGCGGTTTTTTCGCAAGCAACACGTCTGCGTTTGATTGCGTTATTGTCGGTTTCTCCTCTCGCCGTCAACGATATCGCCCGCATTTTACGTCTCAATCAAACGACCGTTTCTCATCAACTACGCATTTTGAAAGACCGAAAAATCGTATCCACCCTCCGAAACGGCAAAGAAATCATCTATTCTCTCGCCAACGAAGGGGTAAACGATATTCTGTATCAAGCTTTGAAACTGACCGAAACAAAAGACTGTTGCTATGCGGACAGACTGCGAAAAGACGGCACGATAGGATGGTAAAAAAATTTATTTCCCTTTTTTGATGGCTTTAACTTTTTGACAAGCGTATCGGTATCCCCAAAGCACCAAACCGTCATAGACCAAAAACGCAAGAGAAAAGAGAACGTTTCCGACCGCATACAGTGTTTTTTCGTCTAAATTCTTCAAAAATGTAATCTTTTCGGTATCGACGGTTATCGCACCGACGACAGAATAACATATCCAAAAGACCAAAACGGAATAGGCGAGTTTCAAAAAATAGGAGAGAGCGAGTTTCCAAACGGCATCGCTCCATTTTTCTTTGCAAGCGACGGTCAAGACGATATACAAACCGCTAGCCATAGCATACGGAACGATTTGAACGTTGACGACGAAAAAGCCGATAACACCGGCAACGACGGCGGCGATGACGGCTTCTCGATAATACTTTTGCGTCAACGGAATCATAATGCCTATCGAAGAAAGAACGGTACAGGAAAGAGAAACGTACCGAACGAAGTATCCGATAAGAATAAAAACGACGGAAACGGCGGCTCCGATACCCGCAAACGCAAGGCGACTGCCGATATCTTGTATTTTTTTCATGTCAGCAACAAGTAATACAATCCCCGCCCATACACTCGCAACAACAGTCGGCACAAAGCAAACCGTTGCATACGTCGCAAACGGTACACCCTCTCCTGCCCGTCGTATAATGCGTTTCGGGCCCCGAGTACACGCTCTCGCCGTTTTTCTCGTTTTCGCTGTAAAAAGAATTGCTCTTTTCACTGGTATGCGCACGCATTTGAGTTTCCAATGCTCTTTTGGCGTCGGCGTATTTGGTATTGGTCGGTTCCATATTGCAGGCAAATTCCAACTGTTTGAGGGCGTCGGCATGCCAGTTCTTGCTGTAAAAGACGGCAGACTGGATATAATGCCACCGAGCGGAACGATTGGTGCAGTTATCCAAAATCCTCTGCGCGTCATCCATCCGTTTTTCCCGAACGGCTTTGTCCGCTTCGTCGAGATTCTCGGTAAAATCATAGCTGTCCTTGGACATTTCGGGATTGTCGTTCGTCTTGTAGGGACGGGAACGCAACAAATCGCAAGCGTCGTTATAGGCGGTTTCGATTTCTTCCAACTTGGCACAGGCATCGGCACCGACTTCTCCGGGTTCAAATCGCTTGTTTTCGTATTGGCTTCGCAGAGAACGATAAGCGGCATACAGTTCGTCCATGGTTACGTCTTCACGAACGCCTAAAATTTCAAACGGTGATCTTTGCATTTTTCTCCTTTTGCAGTCAGCACCTGCTCGGTCTTTGTCTTGAACCCTCGATAAATGACGTTATCCAGTGCTCCTTTGCTGATTTCTATCTTCATGTTTTCATACGTTTCGATGATGCGATCGATACAGTCGTACAGTAAAGGTCTCGCTTCTTTTTCCACTCTTACAAATACCTTATCGTCCCAACCTTTTTCTTCTCTTAAAAAGGGGTTATAACAGCCTTTTTCAAGGTCTTTCTTTACGTCGTCTACGGCGTCGATAAGGTACACCCACCGTCCGATATAGTATAATAATTTCTTTAAGTCACTGTCGGCTTTTTCGGTCAACGCTTCGGCGGACGATAACATGATTTCGCCGAACGCATCGGCAAGTCTATCCGCATCCGCTTGCAATTTTTCCTTTTCACGCAATTTTTCATACCCGTTTTGAACGTTTTTTGCAAAATCGGGCATTTTCTTGACGGCTTTTTGAAAGCGGGAGCCGATAGCCGATTTCCAAAGTCTATGCCGTCCTTCGTCCGCGACGTCGTCGCTTGCTTTGAAATAACCGAGTATCATATTCATATCGGCGACGCGTCGTAATACGGGCGTATCGTGCAGGGAGGGTACTTTTTTTACCCAATGCGTTATACAGTGTTCTTGACAAAACTGCGGATCGATACCCTCGTAATTGTGTCCGAGCAAAGCGAATAAGACGATATCGTAATTCAGCGTGAGCCGTAAAAACGTTCCGTATTCTCTGCCGATGGATTTACATAACCCGCAATAATAGGATTGATAGGTTTCGTAATCCTTGATGAGAATATTCGGTTTATCGATGACGACGTACCCGAACATCAGGCTTCCACCAATCCCACTTTTCGGTATACTTTCGAGAGGGTACGACGAGCGATTCCGCTTGCCTGCATGGCTCCGTTTTTGGCTACCGATAAGATATAATCCTTATTTTTCATGAAGTCCGTATATTTTTCGCGAATGGGACGTAACGTTTCCACGACGGCATCCCCTACTTCGGTTTTCAGTTCGGCATAGCCTTTCCCTTCAAACATCGGGACGATGTCTTCTATCGGCTTTCCGCTGACGGCGGAATAGATGGTGAGCAGATTACTGACGCCGGGCTTGTTCTCCTCGTCGTACGCCACGAAACCGTCACAATCGGTTACCGCACGCTTAAACTTACGCATAACGTCGTCGGGCGTATCGATGAGACTGACCGTAGCGTTGACGTCGGGATCGGATTTGCTCATCTTTTTGGTGGGATCTTGCAGAGAAAACACCTTTGCACCCTGCTTCGGAATATACGCTTCGGGTACGGTAAAGGTAGGACTGTACAAATTATTAAAGCGAATCGCCAAATCTCTGCTCAGCTCCAAATGTTGTTTTTGGTCGATACCTACCGGAACGTAATCGGTTTGATACAACAGAATATCGCTTGCCATCAAAACGGGATAATCCAATAATCCCATATTGACGTTATCGGCGTGTTTTGCCGATTTATCTTTGAATTGCGTCATTCTTTGCGCTTCTCCGATATAGGTAAAGCAATTCAAAATCCAAGTCAATTCGGTATGCTCATGCACGTGGGACTGAAAATACAAAATACATTTTTCGGGATCCAAGCCGCAAGCGAGATATTGCGCAAAAAAGCTGACGGCTCTTTGGCGATAGTCGGCAGGCACTTGACGGACGGTCAAAGCGTGCAAATCGGCGATGGCAAAAATGCCGTTATACTCCTCAAAAAGTTTAATCCAATTCTTGATGGCTCCGATATAATTACCCAACGTAATACAACCGGTCGGTTGTACCGCACTGTATACGATTTTCTTATCCCCTATCATACTTTTCCTCCCACGAAAGCAAGCACCTCGCTTTCGATGTCCTTTTTATCCGCTACTTTTTCATGCAAAACGGGTTTACTGCTCAATGCCGAAATGGCTTCGGGTATCTCCGTAGAAGTCAACCGCGACAACTTCTTAGCGGCTTTTTCGGCGTCTTCCTCTTTGATTTTTCCCACCGCTTCCAACACGCTCTGCGGAAATTTGTACGGACTTGCCGTTCCCACCACGACGGTCGGCGTCGTGTCGTCGTACACTTCTCCCATATATTTGAAGAAGGCGGACACGCCCACAGCCGTATGGGGATCAATGAGGTAGGTATAGTCGTCGTAAAAGTTATCCATCGTGTTTTTCGTTTCTTCTTCGTTGGAACAATAACCGAAAAACTCGGGAATCTTGTCGTAAACGATATCTTCGTCCACCCGATAGAATCCGTATTCTTTCAAACTCGTCATCAATTCTTTCACGCTTTCGGCATTTCTGTCTTCCATTTCGTACAACAGTCTTTCCAGATTGCTACTGACGAGAATATCCATAGAAGGACTGATGGTCTTATGGAAAGTGCGGTTGGCATCGTATCTGCCCGTCGCAAAAAAGTCGGTCAATACGTCGTTTTTATTGCTCGCCACAATCAAATGTTGTACGGGCAGTCCCATACGTTTGGCATAGTACCCTGCCAAAATATTTCCGAAATTTCCGCTCGGAACCACAAAATTGATTTCTTGCCCCACTTCGATTTCTTCGGCATTGACGAGATCGCAATAGGAAGAAAAATAATAGGCTATTTGCGGAACCAACCGTCCGAAATTGATGGAATTGGCACTCGAAAGCTCGTAGCCGACGTCGGCAAAAGCTTTTTTCATCGTTTCGCTTGCAAAAATCCGCTTTACGGCGTTTTGTGCGTCGTCAAAATTCCCTTTCACACCCAAAACGTGTACGTTTTTGCCTTCCGTCGTCGTCATTTGCTTTTTCTGCATGTCGCTGACGCCTTCGGCGGGATATAAAACGGTGATTTCGGTACCGTCCACGTCTTTGAAACCTTCCAAAGCCGCTTTTCCGGTATCCCCGCTCGTCGCCACCAAAATCTGCGTTTTTGTATTCTTGCCGATTTTCTTCTTGCTTGCGGTCAGTAGGTACGGCAGAACGGTCAAAGCAATATCTTTGAACGCTAAGGTAGGTCCGTGCCATAGTTCCAACAAAAAGAATCCGTCGTCCACTTTGGTAAGAGGTGCGGCGTCTCCGTCAAAACGAGCGTAGGCTTTTTGGGTGTACGAAAGCAATTCTTCATAGGTAAAATCGGTCAAAAACCGACTCATGACATACGCCGATCTCTCGGCATACTCCAACGAGCAAAGATCGTTTATTTCCTCTGAAGTTACCTTCGGAAAGGTCTCGGGAACAAAGAGACCTCCGTCGTCGGCAAGTCCCTTTACGATGGCTTCGGCACCGCTGACCGGCCCAAAGCCTCTTGTACTGTAAAAATTCATAAAAAGTCGTCCTTATTCTTATACGTATTTGGCGATAAAACCGGGTAATTCTTTTCTGTCGCAACTGATCGTCAAGACGAAATGCACCATAGACGACTGACCGAGTTCTTCCAAAACAAGGAAGAAAGACGCCATTTCGGCACTGTCGATAGCGGTACCGAGCATTTTGTAAACGCCGTCGATAAAAACGTATTCTATGTCGTAGTTTGCGCAAATCATCCCTTTTATGAAACCGACAAGACGGTCAAGGTTATTGATACCTTCTTCTTTCACGTCGATGAACCGAACTTCGGCACCGATTTCGCTTCTGTACCGCGTGGTCGTGGTCAAAACAACATTGACGCCTTTGCTGCTTTTGCTGTTCTTGTTTACCCACTCAATCATTTTGGTGGTCTTTCCCGAACCTTTTACACCGTCGATAATCTCAATCATACTTACTCTCCTTTTCGTTTTGATTAGTGTTGATCTTTATGTGCCAAATATTTTAGCTTATGATAATATTCTATATCAATGGACTTTAACATTTCTTTCAACTCGAAATCGCTCATTGCCGTCGTTCTGCCCTTCGTGTATTCTCGGTCAACCAATTCTTTCATTTGAGCGCAGACGGGATCTCTCTTATCGATTTTGTCTTCGTCTTCCAGATTAAAATATGCGTTAAACCAGTAAGCAATACCGGCAAGTCCGCTATGACTGTCTACGGCAACCCGCACCTTTCGATTCAAGAGGGTTTCGGTGTCGAAAATGTTATAGATTTCTTCGTCTTTCAAAAGTCCGTCCGCATGGATACCCGCACGCGTGGTATTGAAGTTTTTGCCGACGAAAGGCGTCTGCGGAGGAATTTCGTATCCCATTTTTTCTTCGAAATAATGGGCAATATCGGTGATAACGCTGAGATCCATGCCGTCCGTCGTTCCTTTGATGGAAGCGTATTCGATAACCATCGCTTCCAACGGGCAATTACCCGTTCTTTCCCCGATACCGAGCAAAGAACAGTTTACGCCGCTCGCTCCGTATAGCCACGCCGTACTGGCGTTGACGACCGCCTTATAAAAGTCGTTATGTCCGTGCCATTCGATAAGATCGGACGGAATCTCGGCATAGTGCTTTAAGCCGTAAATAATGCCTTGTACGCTTCTCGGCATGGATACGCCGGGATAATTGACGCCGTACCCCAACGTGTCGCAACAACGGATTTTTATCGGAATCTTAGTTTCTTCCATAAGGTGGCGTAATTCACAGGCAAACGGCACGACGAATCCGTAGAAGTCGGCTCGCGTAATGTCCTCAAAGTGGCATCTGGGACGAATTCCCGCATCCAAAGCGGCTCGGATGATATTTAAGTATTTATCCAACGCCTGCTTTCTCGTCATATTCATCTTTTTGAAAATATGATAGTCGGAACAACTGACCAAAATACCCGTTTCGGCGACGTGCATTTCTTTAACCAACGAAAAATCTTTTTCGTTGGCACGAATCCAACTCGTAACTTCGGGAAATTTTAAGCCTAAGTCCTGACACTTTTGCAAGGCGAGTTTATCTTTTTCGCTATACAGGAAAAATTCGCTTTGACGGATGATTCCTTTCGGCCCGCCCAGTTTCGAAAGCATCTTGAACAAATCGACGATTTGATCCGCTTCGTACGGAGAACGGGACTGTTGCCCGTCACGAAACGTGGTATCGGTGATCCAAATATTCTCGGGGCAGTTCAACGGAACGTTCCGAAAGTTAAACGCCACTTTCGGAATAGAGGTGTAGTCAAACAAATTCCGAAACAGTTGCGGCTCCGGAACGTCCTGTAATTCATAATTATAACTATGCACTTCCAAAATATGATGTGCGCCTAAATTAACCTCGTTGGTGATTCCTTCCATTTTGACAAACCTCCTTTATTTATTTTCAAATTTACTGAGTTTTGCATCTCTGTCGGCGAGTGCAAGACTTTCTATCATCTCAAAAATGTCTCCGTCCAAGAAAGCGGGTAAAGAATATATCGTCTTTCCGATGCGATGATCGGTCACCCGTCCCTGCGGATAATTATACGTTCTGATCCGCTCGCTTCTATCCCCCGTACCGATTTGCATGTGTCTGCTTTCGGCATATTCGGAATCCTTTTGTCTTTGATAGAAATCAAGCAAACGGCTTTTTAAGACGTTCATGGCTTTCTCTTTGTTCTTTAACTGACTTCTTTCATCCTGACAAGCCACCACCATATTGAGAGGCAGATAGGTGATACGGACGGCAGAACTGACTTTGTTGACGTTTTGTCCGCCGGCACCGCCACTTCGATAGGTGTCGATTTTTATATCCTTTTCGTTGATTTCAAAGTCCACCTCGTCGGCTTCGGGCAACACCGCTACGGTTGCCGTCGAAGTATGCACCCGTCCCTGCGATTCGGTTTCCGGTACCCGTTGCACCCGATGCACGCCGCTTTCGTACTTCAATTTACTGTACGCACCCACGCCGCGAATCAAATAGGTCGCTTCCTTGATTCCGCCGAGTTCGGTTTCGGTCACGTCCACGTCTTCTATCTTCCAACGCATCCGCTCCGCGTACCGATGATACATTCGGGACAGTTCCGCCGCAAACAAAGCCGCTTCTTCGCCGCCCGCTCCGCCGCGAAGCTCCAATACGACGTTCTTTTCGTCCATCGGATCTTTGGGAAGAAGCAATATCTTCATTTGTTGCACCATTTCTTCCCGCTTTTCTTTCAATTCGTAATATTCCGTTTCGGCGATGTCTTTGATGTCTTGATCTTCGCCTTCCATCATCGCTTTGCAGTCTTCCATGTCTTTTCCTGCTTTGAGAAAGGTGCGATAAACTTCAATTACTTCGGAGATGGCGGCGTGCTCCTTGACGTACTTCTGCCACTCCTCCTGCCTGTTGACGATATCGGGATCGGCAATAAATCGTTCCAATTCCTCATACCGTTTTTCCATGATTTCCAATCTTTCAAACATAGTATTTCCTTATTTCTGTTCCTTTTTCCGAGCAACAACCACCCTCTTTACGGGAGGATCGTTATAGTCCGAAATAAAAGACACCTCGTATTCCGGAAGCATCGCGGCTACGGCATCCGCTTCACCGATACCCACTTCCAAAACCAAATATCCGTTATCTTTCATATATTTACTCGCCTGACCGCAAATGTCCCGATAGCAATCCAAACCGTCGGCACCGCCGTCCAAAGCCAATCTGGGTTCATACTCCCGAACCTCTTTATCCAATCCCGCTATATCGCCCGAAGGGATATAAGGCGGATTGGCACAGACGATATCGAAAGTTTGCCCCTTATGCGGAACAAAGAAACTCCCCTGCTTGAAGCAAACCTCGACAGCGCATTTTCTCGCATTGATTTTGGCAAGTTCCAAAGCCTCTCCGCTGATATCGGAAGCCGTCACGACGGCGTCGGTGTTTTTGGCTACGGTGACGGCAATAATGCCGCTCCCCGTACATAAGTCCAAAACTTCGGCTTTCTCTTTTTCCTTGCACAGTTTTATCACTTTTTCCGCCAAAAATTCGGTATCGAAACGGGGTATCAACGCTCTCGCGTCACAAACAAAGTCCAAACCGTAAAAACAAGCCGTCCCCAAAATATATTGGAGCGGTGCCCCTTTCAGACGCTGTTTCGCATACTTTTCGCAACGCTCTGCCTGTTCTTTGGTAAGTTCTCTGCCGTCGTATAATTCCGTTCTGTTCTTGGCTCCGGTTACGAACATGACAATCAATTCGGCTTCCGTCTTTTCCTTCAGAAACAGATTTAACTTCTTGATCACGCTTTCCACCGTAGAAAAGATTCGGAATGTTTGGGTG
>DCGI01000088.1 GCA_002315475.1 Christensenella sp. UBA1782
AAAAATACAATTATCGACATTTTGAACCGTTTGCAATTAAAAACGGTTGCCGACGGTGACGTTTTGACTACCGCCGTCCCCGCTTTCCGTGAAGATATTTACGGTATCAACGACTTAACCGAAGAGGTTATTCGTATTTACGGATACGATGCGGTTACGCCGAGAATTTTGAGCGATATGCGTGGCGGCAAGAGCGAAAAGCAACTTCGAAATGACAAAATTAAGAATTTTATGGTGGGCAAAGGTGCTTGCGAAACCTTGTCGTACGCCTTCGTAACCCCGAAAGCGGTGGAATTTTTAGGGTTAAAGGAGGATTCTCCTTATCGTAAAATGATTGCGTTGAGGAATCCGCTCGGTGCCGATATCAGCGTGATGAGAACGACACTGGTGTACAGTTTGTTAAAACTGGTGGAAGGAAACTTCAAGAGAGGCAACAAAGAAGGAAGACTGTTTGAAATGGGTAATACCTATCTTCCGAAGTCCTTGCCCTTGACCGAGCTTCCCGAAGAAAAAGAAAAATTGGCTTTGGCGTTCTACGGCGAAGAAGATTTTTACTCTATGAAAAAGGTCTTGGACGATATGTTCCTTAGCTTTGCCATACCCGTACGCTACGTTCGTTCCGATTTGGAATTCTTGCATCCCGGCAGAAGTGCCTATATTTTGGACGCCGCCGGTCGTAAAATAGGGTTCGTCGGCGAGATACATCCCGATGTTGCCGCAAAATTAGACGTAGATAAGCGGATATATGTAGCGGAATTGGACGTCGATTATATTACCGACGTGGGTTTGGATATTAAACCCTTTAAGGCGATAAGCAAATATCAGGCAATGGAGAGAGATTTGGCTTTGGTGGCACCTCTTACCTTACCTGCCGATGAAATTCTCGGAAAAGTACGTGCTTGTTGCAGCGAATTGTTAAAAGATGCTTTCGTATTCGACGTATATACGGGCGGACAAGTGCAAAAAGGCAAGAAGAGTATCGCCGTACATTTGGTTTTCTCCGACTTGAATACCACCTTGACCGATGACATCGTCAACATTGAAATAGAAAAAGTTTTGGCAGGTTTAGTTGAAAAAGACGTCTTCCTACGGTAACTGTTCTTTGTCGGAAGCGGTGGACTTGGTTCCTTGTTACCACTGGCTGGACGAAACGGGAGATTCTTTATCCAGTATGGAAATATTGGCACCCGCATCCGCAACCACCTATAAACAGGCGATTGCGGGGGGTGCCGATGCCATTTACTTCGGGTTCGGGGAGTTTAACGCACGAGCGGGCGCAGAAAACTTTTCCACTCTCGGAGAAGTGGTATCGTATTGTCATTTTCATGGTGTAAAAGCCTTTTTAACATTGAATATTGCGTTCAAAAATTCCGAATTGACCGAAGTGGAAGAAATTATCATGGACGCGGAAAACGCAAAAATAGACGCATTTATCGTCGCCGATCCCACGATCGTACCGATTATTAAAAAATATTCCAAAGCGCAGATTCATGCCAGTACGCAAATGGGTATTCATAACGGTTGGGGACTGCGTTTAGCCAAAAAATGGGGGTTTGACAGGGCGGTTATCAGTCGAGAAGTCAATCTTACCGACCTTTCCGCTATGGGATTATATACGCCGGTTGATTTGGAATTCTTCATTCACGGGGCGTTGTGTATCGGTTTTTCGGGTGCGTGCCTGCTTTCGTCCATGTTGACGGGAAACAGCGGGAACAGAGGGCGGTGTAATCAGCTTTGCCGAAGGTATTATCGGGCAAAACTGAACGGAAAAGAGGTTACGGCGGGATATTTGCTCAGTGCCAAAGATATTTGCATGGGGGAAAGAATCAATGCCGTCAGCCATTGTTGCGTGCGTTCGGGAAAAATAGAAGGGCGTCTTCGTCGAGCCGAATACGTGCAAGGCACGACATCGTATTACAGTGCCATAAAAAAATATATCGACAATCCCGACGGCATCGACGAAAGGGAAGTAAAGGTGCTTTTTAATCGAGGGGACTATACGGCGGGATATTTTGACGGCAACGACGTCATTTATCCGTATTCTCCCGCCCATATCGGCATTACGGTCGGAAAAGTGGAGCATTTGTTGAATGCCCATACCGCTCTCGTCCGAAGCAATCCGCCTCTAAAGAGGGAAGACGGCTACAAATTGATGCGACGAGACGTGGAAGTATCCGGATGCAGTGCGACGGGTGAAATGAAAAACGGATACAGTGTGATTCATTGTACCGAAGAAATAAAAATAGGGGATTGCGTCCATTTGACGAGCGACAGCGAACTCCGTAATAGATTGTTGTCGAAGAAACCGGTCGTAGACATTATACTTTCTCTTAAAATCAACGGGGGCGAAAAACCGTCTTGTTTTTTCCAAAGCGGATACTATTGTATGGACTATACCTTCGATTTTACCGTTGAAAAAGCCGAAAAACTACCGTTGACGGCGGAAGAAATTAAAAAACAGTTTTCTAAAAACGGCGACAACGAATTCAATATCCGTTTCGGAAATATCGTAACCCATGACGCCTTTTTGGCGAAATCGCAACTGAATGCCATGCGTCGAAAGATATGCGAGTTGGCATTCGACTACATTTTGGGACAGTACGAACGGGAAAAAGCGTCGGAAATTTGCTTAAAAATCGAACCGCAGATAAAAATAGAAGGGGATTATGCCGAAGTCCGAGATGCCTCTTTTCTGCCGATTTTGCAAAATTTCGTGAAAAACGTGGTGTATTCTCCCGACGACTTTACCGAAGAAGGTTGTAAAAACTTTGCGGAAGAAGGAAAAAAACAAGGTTTTACCGTTTTTATTCGTCCTCCCGTCTACGTGTCGCAAAAACTTTTGCCTTTTTTTGAAAAAATCTGTGTATTTTTCGACGGTATACTGTGTAATAATTTCGGCTTAATCGGATTGGCTAAGGAACGAAATCTTCTTGCGGTAGCCGGTCCGAACCTCAATATCATGAATACGAAAAATCCTTATATCGATGTCTGTAACGACTATTTCCTTTCTCCCGAACTCAATCGGAGCGAGATACGGAAATTCGAAAACGGGATTCTTTACACTTACGGAAAGTTACCTTTACTCTATCTTTCCGCTTGCCTTCGTCACTTAATGGGAATTACTTGTAACACTTGTCGAGGCAAAATCGAACTCTGTGACGAAAAGGGTTCTTATCCGCTTCGCACCATAAAAGTACAAGGAAAGAATTGTACGCATATCCTCAAAAACGGTATCGTGACGGATATCGGAAATGAGTACAGATATAAGAAATTCTATTTTGATTTTACCGAATCGACTTTGGCAAAAGCGAAAGAAATCTTGCGTTCGTATTATGCCGGAGAGGAGTATTGTCCGCAAGACAGCAATAAATTACACTTAAAGAGGGGTGTGAAATGATAGAAAAAACGCTTCGCGCATTGGAATATGCCAAGATTTTGGAAAAAATAGCCGCTTATTCGCATGGCGAAAAAGCCAAAAACAGGATTCTCGGGTTGCGTCCCATGACTTCTCTGTACGAAATAAACGAAGAACTGGATAAAGTCACCGAAGCCGACAAAATTTTATTCGAACACGCCGTCAGTCCTTCCGTTTCGATGGACGATATTACCGACGTTTTGGAAAGTGCCAAAGTGTTGAGTATGCTGACCATGGCGGAAATTTTGAAAGTCGGTCGGGTTTTGCGGATTTCAAGGGATTTACAAACGCAACTTTTGAGAGTCCCCGATGATTCCGTTACGCTAATAAAGGATATGGCGAGGACGATTTTCACCGATAAACGTTTGGAAGACGATATAGACAAAGCCATTCTTTCGGAAACCGAAATGAACGACAACGCCTCAAGCGATCTAAGAAACATTCGACAAAAAATCAAAAAGACGGGAGAAAGTATAAAAGCTAAACTGTATAATTATGTCAATTCTCCTACCTACGCCAAGTATATTCAAGATAATATCGTCACCATACGGGAAGACCGTTACGTCGTACCGTTAAAATCGGAATGTAAGGGAGCCATACCGGGACTTATTCACGACCAGTCGTCTTCGGGGGCGACCTTGTATGTGGAACCTTTCGTCATCGTGGAGATGAATAACGAATTAAAACAGCTCCTTTTGGAAGAACAAGCCGAAATCAATCGTATTTTACGGGCTTTTACCACGAGAATCGGTCAAGAGGCGGATTCTATCGGGTATACGTTCGAGGTGGTGACGGAATTGGATATTCTTTTTGCCAAAGCCACCTACGGAAACGTAATAAAAGGGGTTCGTCCCGTCTTAAACGACAGAGGTTTTGTCGATATTCGAAACGGCAGACACCCGTTGATACCCGCCGAAAGGGTGGTAGCCAACAGTATTTCGCTCGGTGGTGAATATTCCATGCTATTGATTACCGGCCCCAATACCGGCGGAAAAACCGTTTGTTTGAAGCTTATCGGGTTGTTGGTATTGATGGGAAAAACGGGGCTTTTCGTGCCTGCTTTGTCGGCGGATTTAGCCAATTTCGATGCCGTTTATTCCGACATCGGCGACGAACAGAGCATCGAACAGAATCTCAGTACGTTTTCTTCGCACATGACCAACGTTATCCGCATTTTGGACGAACTTGCCCCCAACAGTTTGGTGCTTTTGGACGAGCTCGGGGCGGGAACCGATCCTACCGAAGGAGCAAGTATCGCATTAAGTATCGCGTCCCATATACTGTCCGTCGGGGCAAAGTCGGTGATTACCACGCACTATAACGAGTTTAAGGAGTACGCCATTACCACAAACGGGGTGGAAAACGCTTCGATGGATTTCGATCCGTCAACCTATTCGCCGACGTATAAACTCATTATCGGTACCCCCGGTGCTTCCAACGCTTTGTTTATCGCCGAGCGGTTGGGACTGAAAAAAGAAATCGTCGAACGAGCGAAACTGGGCGTCAGTACGAGCAAACGACAGTTTGAAGAGGTGATTCTTTCCCTTGAAAAGATCAAAAAAGAGGCGGAACAAAACCTTGCCGACGCCGAAAAAGCCAAAAAGGATGCGGAAGAAATCCGCAAGGAAGCCGAGCAAGAGCGAGAAAAACTCTTTTTACAACGAGAACGGCTGAATTTGAGCGTCAAAAAAGAAACCAAAAGACTGGTGGAAGAGGCGATGAGCGAAGCCACCGACATTATCGAAGAATTGCGTGAACTTTTGAACAATCCCACCGAAGCCGGTGTGTTTCGTGCGCAAAAACTTCGGAAATCTTTGCAAAGTTTTATCGTCGACGAAGAAAACGAGTTTCAGGGCATGGCGGAAGAAGAGGAAGGAGAAATCGTCAAAGGGGACAGAGTATTGGTCAAGTCGCTGAATTCGGAAGGAGAGGTAGTGGAAACAAACGCAGCCAAAAAGGAAGCGAAAGTGCGTTTGGGAAGAATCGTCTCTACGTTTTCACTTCAAAACCTGCAACGGCTGAAAAAATCGGAAAAAAAGACGAAAAAAATACCTCCGAAACCCACCGTTGTGCCTTTTTATAACGAAGCTTGTTCTCCCGTGCTCAATATTATAGGCAAAACTTCGGCGGAAGCTATCCGAGAAGTGGAATTTTTTATCGATAAATGTTTGCGAGCAAGACTGCACGAAGTGCAAATCATACACGGATACGGAGAAGGAATCTTGCGAAGAACCGTTCAGGAGTACCTGAAAACAAGAGCCGAAGTGGAAAGTTTTCGACTCGGAAACTTTAACGAGGGCGGAAAGGGGGTTACTTTTGCGTATCTTCGTTGAGTATGCCTTAGAACGAAAAATCGAGGAGAAAAAAGGAAAATTCGAAAGGTTGCAGATCATAGGACTTATCTTGAAGATAACGGCGATACTGTCCTTTCTTCTCTTGTTTGTAAGCAAGTGGTACGCTTTTGTTCCGGCAGGCATCCTCTTGGCGGATATACCGGTCGAAATCCTGAAAAGTAAAAGTCTGTACACAGTCACCTACCGCTGGGAAAACCATGTTTTTACCGTCAAAAAGACGGCGTTAAGCGGAAAACAAACCGTACTCGAGAGGTTGACGGCGGAGGAAATAGAAAAGACGGAATATGACGTAATTTCACCTTCGGGGGTAAAATACTATTCCGAAGACGAGAAAACGGAAGATAAACCGATACGAATCGTCGGGAAAGGTCGAGATTTTACCGTTCTCGGTGATTTATACTTATATGCAATACTGGAAAATGCAAGGAAGCAGGAAAAATGATATTTTTAGATAACGCCGGAACCACTCCGGTACTGGAAGAATGTAAGAAAATCGTGGACAGATGCTTAACGGAGGACTTTTTTAATCCCTCCGCTTTGTACGCTCCGTCTATCGAGGTTTCCCGCAAGATTAAGGAAGCAAGGGAAAGCGTTTTGAGTGATTTGCGAGGGGCGGGTAATCTGCTTTTTACCGCAAGCGGCTCGGAAAGCGATAATACCGCCTTATTCTGCACCAAGAAAGCCAACGGAAGCCGAATTATCGTCTCTAAGAACGAACATCCCGCCGTCTTAAATTGTGCGCAAGAACTGAAACAAAGAGGTTTTGACGTCGTATTTTGCGAAGTGGACGGTTGCGGAAGGGTTTTGGAAGATTCATTCCGTAATTTGATGACGGAAAACACTTCTTTGGTGTCAATCATGCACGTGAATAACGAAACGGGGGCAATCAACGACGTAAAAAATCTCTGCAGAATCGCCAAAGAGATCAATCCGTCCGTCATTTTTCACTCGGACGGCGTGCAGGCGGTGGGAAAAATTAAAGTCAATCTCACCGACTTAAACGTAGACCTATACTCGATTGGTGGGCATAAAATCCATGCGCCGAAAGGAATCGCCGGACTTTATATAAAGAAAGGGGTGACGATTCGTCCTTATATCTTCGGCGGCGGACAGGAAGGAGGACTCCGTTCTTCCACCGAAAACGTAGGGGGAATCCTGTCTTTTGCCTATGCCGTTCGGGAAGCGGTGCGATGCCAAAAAGAAAGTGCCGAAAGGATAGGATTGCTTCGAAAAAGCATTATCGACGAACTCGGAGAAGGTTTTTTGGCGGTGGACGGCGAAAAGCAGTCCCCCTATATTTTGTGTCTTGCCATGAAGTTCGTAAGGGGAGAAGTCATGCTGCACTCTTTGGAAAAATACGGCATTTATATCGGTACGGGAAGTGCTTGTTCGAGCAAGAAAAGTCATAAAAATTTACCGACGATACTGGGATTGACGCCGGAATATGAAAATGGCATTATTCGTGTCAGTTTTAACCGTTTTACTTCGGAAAATGATATTGAGTGTTTCAAAAAAGCGCTTAAATCGGAATATAATACCTTATTAAAATACGTGAGAGGATAACTGTTATGGAAAAAATCATTATGGTACGCGTGGGAGAACTGTTCTTAAAAGGTAACAACAGAAAGTACTTCGTTACGCTCTTGGATAAGAATATTTTGGCGGCGTTAAACGGCTTGGAATTCCGCTTCCACAGTACGCAAAATCGTATGTATGTCGAAAAATACGAGGAGGACGACGAAGGCGAAATTTTACGCCGTCTCCAATGCGTGTTTGGCGTATCGAGTTTGTCGCCCGCATGGAAGGTGGAAAGCGATTTTGAAAAAATACGGATGCTCTGCGACGAGATTTCACCGAAAAAAGGACAGTTTCGTGTGACGGTCAACCGTGCCGATAAGAGAATTCAAAAGAAATCGATGGAAATAGCCGCCGATATCGGAGGATATATGTTATCGAAGTCGCCGGAACGGAAAGTCAATCTGTTTACCTATGACTTTGACGTCAACGTCGATATGCGTGAGGACGGTTTTTCCTACGTTTTCTACGAAAAAATTGTGGCTTCGGGCGGTTTGCCCGTCGGATGCGGGGGAAACGGAATGTTGCTTTTGTCGGGAGGCATCGACAGTCCCGTTGCTGCCTATTGCATGGCGAAAAGAGGGGTGAAAATCTACGCCGTACACTTCCATAGCTTTCCGTATACGAGCGAGCTTGCCAAAGAGAAAGTCATCAACCTCGCCAAAATCTTGGTGCCCTATTGCGGGGAAATCGAACTGTCCGTCGTACCGTTTACCGATATTCAGTACGCTATCAAAGAAAACTGTCCCATCGAATACATGATTACCATTATGCGGCGTTTTATGATGAAAATCTCTCAAAAACTTGCCGAAAGCAAGAATTGCGGTGCCATTTTGACGGGGGAGAGTCTGGGACAAGTGGCAAGTCAAACAATGGAAAGTATACAAGTCACCAATTCCGTCGTAACTTTGCCCGTTTTTCGTCCGCTTATCGGAATGGATAAAACGGAAATCATCGAGATTGCCCGAAAAATCGGCACGTTCGATACCAGTATTCTGCCGTATGAGGATTGTTGTACCGTCTTTTTGCCGAAAAATCCCGTAATAAAACCCTCGATTGAGAAAGCCGTCGAATATGAAAATCGTATTCCGAACGGTGCCGAGCTAATAGAAAACGCCATTCGCAACGTGGAAGTTTTACAAATACGATAAAGGGAAAGGGTGCCGAAAAACGGCACTCTTTCTATAAGGGGACGACACCAAGAACAAGAAGTTTAGGTAAACAAAAACTTATCATCGGTATACCCAATCCACTCATTCTCGTAAAAGACAGACAACTTGTACAGACAAAAAGAACGGGTGGTTTTTTGTAAGGAAAAATTGTTTTCCATATCAAAACATGAAGTCGTATGTTTGGTAATATCCTGTTCGATTAGCCGATATCGGTAGTCTTGCGGTGCATGGACGGAGAAAAGAAGGGCGGTACCCGAACGTTCTATACTCCATTCGATTTTATCCAAAGAAAAATAAGGAGAAACTTCGGAAGGGCATCGGGAGAGGGCGTAAGAAAAGCTTTCTCGGTACTTTTGCGGGGTAAAACGATGGGTTAAATAATTTTTTTGGTCGTTTTTTAAGGCAAAAGTATCGATTTCTGCCTTCGTTACCGAGAAAGGTTGCTTAAAAGAAGGTTCTTCGGGCGGAAAACTTTTCCATAAATAGCTCGAAAGTAAGGTCGGATAACCGCTTCCCGACGTGTCGATAGCCGATTTTTCGGTATTCTTTAAGTCTCCGTACCAAACGCACAACGTATTTTTCGTGGAATAAGAGAGATTCCATGCGTCGGAATCGCCCGTACCCGTTTTAGCGGCAATTTCAAAAGGCAAATCCTTCATTTTCTTTGCCGTTCCTTCTTGTGTAGTATAGTGTAAAATGTCGGTAATCAGGTAAGAAGTGGTTTCGGAAAGGACTTGTTTAGGGGTTTCCTTGTGTTCATAGAGGACGTGTCCGACGGAATCGGTGATTTTTTTGATAAAAGAGAGGCTTTTGTGTCGTCCCTGCATGGCAAAAGTCATATAAGAAGCGGTGATTTCCGGTTGTGTTACGCCGTATTTCATGCCGCCGAGTGCCAATGAAGGATAAATATCGCTTCCATCGAAGGTTAAACCGCAGGAGGATGCGATTTTTTTGGAGAAATCTATTCCGTTTTCGAGAAGAAGTTTGACCGCAACGGTGTTGACGGACTGTGCAAGTGCCTCTTTGACGGTTACGTATCCATGAAAAACGTCGCCGTAATTGCGGGGAGAATAGCCGTTTACGTCGATTTTTTCATCCAAAAGCAGAGTGGATTGGGTAACGGAACCGTTTTCAAAGGCGGGAGCGTAAACCAAAGAAGGCTTTACGGTTGAGGCGGGACTTCGGCGTAAGGATAGTATATTTTGAGTAAAATTACCGTAAAACGCTTCGATTCCACCCGTTTGATTGTCGGCAAGAAGGGCGGAATAGTCGGCAATAGAACCGTAATCGTTCCGGGACTCGAACTTTCGAGAGGAGAAAGCTCGGTGTAAAACTTTCTGTTTTGGTTCGGAAAAGTAAGTCTCTATACGATAAGGGGAGCAAATCAGCGATTTTTCCGAAAGATGTAGCAGTTCGGAAGCTTCTTTTAGCACGTTTTGTAAGTAAGGTTCGGTACTGTGATTCCTTTCGGGCGATACATAAGTATAGGCGAGGGCGTCGGTATATGCCGATTCCGAAATATACTTTTGCTCTAAAAGTAGGGAAAGAACAAGCTTTTGACGCTCTTTTGCAAAAGAATTTCCTTCGCTTGGGGCGTATTTGGATGGATTTTTGACGATTCCCGCGATATAAGCGGCTTCCGGAACCTCTATTTCGGCGGGAGCTTTACCGAAATAGTGTCGACAAGCACTGTCAATCCCGTATATGCCGTTGCCGAAATAGATGGCGTTGAGGTACATTTCCAAAATTTGTTCTTTGGAATAGTTTTTTTCTATCTCTCGGGCAAGGCGAAGTTCTTTGATTTTGCGTTTTACGGTGCGTTCACCCGTCAACTGCGTGTTTTTGGCAAGCTGTTGTGTAATAGTGGAACCGCCTTCTTTGATTTTTCCCGCTTGAAGATTATGCACGACGGCACCGGCAGTGCGATAATAATCAATGCCGTTGTGCCGAAAAAAACGTTTGTCTTCGAGCGCGACAAAGGCTTCTATCAGGGGAGAAGATATGTCCTCATAGTTTACGTATCGTCCGAAATTATTATAAATTGTCGTATTATTTGTATCAACGATTTGTATTTCCGCTTTTGGAGTAATAATGCTGGATTTGTCGAGGTTTTGCGAGAAATATATCAAAATAAAACCGAAAATAGGGACAAGTATTATAAAAAGCGTCATAAAATAGAATAATATTTTCATGTTTTTGCGTATTTTATATTTCGGTGAAGACGAACTCGACATGGGTATAGTATCATTCTTCCGCAAGGTTTTATTCATTCGCTTGCTTTTTTCCCGTTTTTTGTTTATTATATTAACATGAATAAATTTTATTACATTTTTACTTACGGATGTCAGATGAACGTCCACGAATCGGAAAAGATTGCGGGGATGCTCGTCGATATAGGTTACACCGCTTGTCAAACGCCGGAGGAAGCCGACGTAATCGTCTTAAATACCTGTTGTATTCGAGATACGGCGGAAAAGCACATTTTAGGCAATATAGGGGACTTAAAGCACTTAAAAAAGGAGAAACCTTCCTTAATCGTCGCCGTTGTGGGCTGTATGTCCCAGCAACAAGGGGCAAAAGAGTCGTTAAAATCAAAATTTCCCTTTATTTCTATTATTTTGGGAACGGATAATCTTGCCGAATTGCCTCGTGCCGTCCTTTCGGTATCCGATAAAGCGAGAAAATTTATTGCCTGCGTACACGAAACGCCCGAAGCCGATTTGGACGACGTTTCGGTGTACCGCACGAGCGGAACCAACGCTTGGGTAAATATCATGTACGGTT
>DCGI01000052.1 GCA_002315475.1 Christensenella sp. UBA1782
AATCGAATAATCGACAAATTTACATATAAATCGTGAAACGATAAAAAATGTAAGGAGGCAATACATGCAGAAGTTGAAAGAAAAGTTGAAGAACGTTTCTACGTTAAAAATAGCATTCGTGTTATTTATTGCGTTGGAGATTTCTTTTTCCGTCGTATCGGGCGTTTTCGCTAAGTATCAAACGGACGTAACGTTTACCGGTTCCGGTTCGGTATCCGCTTGGGGCTTTGACTTAAAAGTCAACGGCAAGGAAGCGGGAAACGATTCCGTTATTTCCGGTATTGACCTCGCTACGAAGGAGAGCGGGGCGTTAGGCAGCAATACGGATAGCAATATTTATTTGAATGCCGGGAAGCTTGCGGCGGGTTCCGCAGGGTACATGAGCGTAGAACTGTACGGCAAAGAAACGCAGGTTTCCGCCGTCGTTACGGTAGAAGCCACGTTCTTGAATTTGCCCGACGGATTCGTCTTTACCGACAACGTGGGACGCAGTTTGGAAAAAACGATCGGCATTACCGATTTCGTTCCGAAGGATGCCACGGTCAGAACCAAATACCAAGATCCTGCCGATACTTCGTATACGGGTGCGGCGACGAGGATAACGTACAGCTACTTTATTTCTTACGATGAGATTATGGAGTGGCAAGCCAACACCGACTTAGCCGAAACCGATAAGTACGTCGACATCGGCTTTCGTTGGTTGTGGGTAAGTACCGACACCGATAACTCTTTTGAGAATAAAACCATTTATCCCGAAGTGTTCGTTTCTTGCGAACAGGTTTTGGAAGCGAGCGACATTCCCGAAGGCGCGACGACGATAAACTTTGCCGAAACGCCCGCCGATTTACAATACGGAGAAGACGTTTTGAACGTGGCGCTCGCCGACCTTTCGGGAGACGAAACCGATTGCGACATTAAGCCGACGGACGACCTGTATTTGGACGTCAACTGTCTTGTTAAAAACGGTTTTGATCTCAGCACGAAGACCTATAACGTGATTGTCGAACAAGACGTCGCCAACGATAAAGAGTACGATGACGACGTGACGAAAATCATGCTCGGTACGTACAGACGAGAAGGCGATTACGTCGTGGCAAAGCGTCCTACCGCTACCGTCATCAAAGCCAATCCCGACGATCTTGACGACGTGACCGTTTCGGCAAACGCTTACGTTACCGAAGACTTTTCGTATGCCTATGAAGACGTCCACGCCTATAACCTGCGTGCCGAAAACGTCGTCGATTCTCTCAACACCGTCCTTATCAACAAAAAGATATCTAAGGATACCCCGTTTGATACTTTGGAAACCCTTTTTGACAAGAAAGGGACGGAATTGGATGCCTATTTCGCTTCTGCCGTTTACACGTTCGACGACGTGGAAAAGCTACTGGCGGATAGCTCGGACGATACCCATTTCGTCGGTTGGGACACCGCAAGCAAACGATTCGTTTATATCGAAAACGATGCTTTCGTGAAGACCGAAACGACCAAGCACCTTGCCGGTGTGGGCAAGAAGGTATCGGTTTTCCGTTTCTATTATTTCGATACGGATAAGACCGGTGTGACCGGCGTAACGACGGGTGCAAACGCTTTATTGACCGAAGCTCCCGAGTTTTCCATGTATCTCGGTAGCGTGGTAGAAGGCGTTTTATCCGACCTTGCCGTCGGTTTGGACGTCGCCGATAACGAGAACATTTCCGCCGTTACCTACGACAGAAGTACGGCGACTACGGGACAAACGGTTTTGCTTCGTACCGATTCTTACGATACCGCATTGACCGTCAACGCACCCAAAGATACCGTATACCATTATAACTGTGCCGGTTCGGTCGATATTATTGCCGTAGCCGCTACTTCCTATCACGAGAACGGAAAGGTTCCGTTTGTGGAAATCGCCAAAGGCAGAGTGGTATTGGAGAGCGAATCCGCCGTCAGTCAAATCCACATCAGCACCAAGATTGCTTCGATAGACGGCGACGGCGTCAAGACGAAGGTAGCCGATACCTTTGATAAAGTAGCCGTTGCCACCGTATACGGCATGGACTTACCGACCTTCTCCAGAGATGCGGTCGAGAACATTAACGTCAACGGTACCCTCGTGTTGGAAATCCAAAAGGAAAACAACTATTCCGACTACGTCTATCTGTATCAACAAGGTTTGAAACAACAAATGAAGGTTACCACCGCCGAAAGCGGAACGGTTACTATCTTAGACGGTAGTGCCAAAAACGGAAACGATAAGACGTTGACTACCACGACGAGTACCGTCGTTTTGGATATTTGTAACAACATCGTAGGCGGAAAGTCTTATACCGAAGCGCAAATTCAAGCCGGTGCGGTTTTGCCCGCCGATATCGTAGAAAACGGTATCGACACGACGGATGCAACGGCTTTTGAAGAAATCAAGAATAACGTCATTGCCACATCGGTCGCCGAAATCATGACGGCGGAATCGGACGAACCTGTTTTTGCCCGTATCGGCATGAAAGGGTATACTTCCTTCCAAGACGCCGTTGACGATGCGGCGGACGGTGCGACAATCGTCTTGCTCCAAAGCGTGGAAGAAGGATTCAGCAATATTGCACAAATCTTCACGAAGAACCTTGTCGTCAACACCTGTAACGATTATCGTCAAGACGACTACGGTCTGCATCTTTCTTCGGGTGAACTCTTTATTCTCGACGAAGCCACCGGTTTGAAGTACTACGGTGGCGGCAGACAGGTGATGATAGACGATAGCTTTACGGGAACGGAAGCCTACATTCCCGAGGGCGTAACCGAAATCGTCGGTTGTAAGCAAGCGAGAAAAGCCGTCAACATGACGAAAGTTTACTTCCCGAGCACCATTACCAAAATTAACGGCAGAGTGTTCTGTAACTGCACAAACTTAGAAGCAATCTATTACTACGATACGAGCGACGAAGAATACAAAGAAGGTTTACCGCCGACTTTGGAAGTCATCGGACAATCGGCATTCCAGACCACGCCCAATCTCGAAATCGACGTTGAGATTCCCGATGCCGTCACTTCGATAAGCTCGGGCGTATTCTACGAGTCCGGTATTACGGCGGTGACCTTCCACGAAAATGTTTCCGAAATCGGAGCCAGTGCCTTCCGCGCATGCCCGAACTTAACCGAGATACGCTTACCCGCCGACGTTACCACTTTGGGTGAATTCGTATGTCGTGATTGTGCGAACTTGACAGAATATTATTTTGCTTTCGAAGAACTACCGGAAACGGTTGGACAATTCTCGTTTGCTTCCGTCAGCGGAACATACAATAATACGCTCGACAGAACGGTATACGTAAAGAGCAAGACGGTCGCCTCTGCTTTCTGGTCGAAATTAGATTCGGTCGCCAAAGAGCATTATTCGTTCCGTAACTACGATGACACTACCATCGTTTATAATATTTACGATCTTATCGTTACGAAAGGCGCAAGTAAGTCCTATTATACTTTGGAGGATTTCCGAGACGCCACCAATGACGGCAACAATTTCTCGGGTTATACCATTTCGTTGGTACATGACATCGACCTTAAAAACGAGGAATGGGAACCTATTTCCAATTATGCCTACGGCACAGGTGCCGATTCCGTTTTTGCCGGCACGTTTGACGGACAAAATCATACCGTCAGTAACCTAACCATCGCCAACAATACCGTTGACGCCCTCGGCGCAACCGAGGGTATTCCGAGCGGATTCTTCGGTTCTGTCGGCGGTTGTACCATTCGGAACTTAAAACTTTCCGCCGTCAGCATAACGTGTCCCACGACGTTGAACGCCGGTTTGTTCGCCTTGCATGTCGTAGGAACGGGTGTTGCGACAGTCGACAACGTTCAAGTCCTTTCGGGTACCGTTTCTTCCGCTGACAATGCGGCAGGCTTGATTGCGTTTGCTTCGGTTAGTTGCGTTATTACCGATTGCGTCAACCGTGCGAATGTTTCGGGTTATTCTCCCGCAGGTATTGTAGGCGTACTTCGTGACGAGACCAACCCCGTCGCTCCGAGGATAGACGGCTGTGTCAACTACGGTACGATTACCTCTACGGACAATAGCGGAGCCGGTGCCGGCGGTATTGCGGGAAAGGTACAGGCCGGTGATGCCGGTGTACGTGTGGAAAATTGTACCAACTACGGAAATATTATTGCCACGAAAGGAAACACCTATGCCGGTGGTATTTCCGGTCTTGCGGACTCAGTTCAGGGCTCAAATGGAACGGCGTATTTTATTAAGAATACCAATTACGGAAACGTTTCTTCCGACGTAGCGGAAAACGGAGCGTACGGCAGAGCGGGCGGTATCATCGGAAAAAACAGTAACGTTCTTACCATGCGTTATTGCGTCAATACGGGGAACGTCAGCGGATATGAAGCCGCCGGCGGCATGATGGGTTATTTAGACGTTGCCGGTTCGACCGTAGAGTATTGTTATAACAGCGGTACGATTGCGTGTTCTCATGGTGCCGCAGGCGGTATCGTGACGGGCGGAAACTCCAATTTTACCACGCACTATTGCTTGAATGACGCTTCGGTAACCGGTTCTACCACGACCTGCCAAATTACGGGCGTTCCGGACGCAACCAACTATTATTACAGCGGAAGCGACATTAAGAATTCTTCGAATGAAACGGCGGTAAAAGAAACCGTCCTCTCCGAATTGAACGGCGGCACCGAAACCTTCTTCGGCGAAAACGAAGGCAAGATTGTTCCGATTTTGTTGATTCCCGACGGAGAATAGTATATTTCGAGAAAGGACGGGGCATAAAGCCTCGTACCTTTCTCTTTTCCAAAAACTTTTTACATGGTTTTGAGTGCATTTTTTCCCCTTCGATAGGAAGGGGATTTTTTTTAACTTGACTTTTTCCGTAAAAATAATCTATAATAGAGAAAAAGGGAGGATTCGTATGGGCAATATTCAAAACAACATGAACGATGCGATTTTTCATGCGGCACTTATTAGTTCCGTCCAGCGCAGACAACAAGAAGCGACAAGGATGACGGATGAATTGGAAAAGCAGATTCGGGCGTTGGAAAACGAGCGGGTACGCTTGCAGGATATGGGGTACCAAACTAATAACATAGACCAAAAACTGACGTTGCTTTATCGAGAGCATAACGAAAAAAGAAGAAAGAACTTTCTTGAGCAAGCCAAGAGACACAGACGGAATTGCATAATCGGGACTATTTTTACCATTCTTTCCGTAGTGACGGCGGTGGTACTCTTAGCATTTTTGGGCAACGTAGAAAATTTAACGGCGCAAGGGTTTACTTGCTTCGATTTCCAAAGTTGGTGTGCCGTTCAAGAGTATGCAAGTTCTTATTACGTGGACGGAGAATTGCATTTGCTGACCGCCATGAAGGACGTGAAGACGTGGTTACATTTCGGACTTGCGGGGTGCGCGACAATCTTCCTCATTTTCGGCATAGTCGGCGTTGTGGAAAGCAGAATGACCAAGAAACTGAAAAAATCGGCGGAAGAAGACTATTGGAGCGGAAGATAGGCGAGAAATATGACGAAAAAAACAAGAATACTTTTATTGACGGTAGCGTGTGTGATAATAGCGTGCGTGGTCGGTATGTGCGTATGCACGTTGGTACTGTTCTGTTTACAGAACGACGGAAACGATTATAAAGGGACGCAGGAAACCAAGTTTATTGCGCATCGGGGACTGAGTATCGAGTACTATCAAAACTCTCTCACAGCCTTCGAAAAGGCGGGACAGGAAAGCTTTTTTTGGGGCATAGAAACCGATATTTGGCGTACGAAAGACGGGAAGTGGGTATGCTGTCACAACGAAAATCCTTTTGCCGATGATAGCGTAAAAGTTTACGATATTACGTTGGCTGAAGCTCAAACGCTTGCACTCGATCCTCACAAAAACGAAGAAGCGAGTTTGCGTGGCGAAAATACAATCTGCACCTATGAAGAGTACTTGCAGACGTGTGCGACCTACGGAAAAGCCGCCGTTATCGAGTTGAAAGCCACCTATAAAAAATCCGTTTTGCAAGAAGTCGTAGATATAGCGTTCCGCTATTTGCCCTCCGAAAAACTCGTTTTTATCAGTTTTCAAAAGGCAAACGTCGACCGCATCGAAGCCATGGACGGAACCATTCAAACCCAGCTATTGCTTTCGTCGGGTGCGGGAAAGTTTTGGATGAACTTTTACGCGGCGGCAGGCTATACCATATCCATTCCGTACGGCTCGTTCACCGAAGACATGCTGACTTTAGCACACGACAACCACGCCGTATTGGACGTCTGGACAATCAACGACGAAGAAACCGCCCAAAAGTACATTGATATGGGCGTCGACTATTTGGAATCCGACAGAGTCTTGGTACTGAATCCGTAGGTTCAAGATCGTAGTTTGATTCGTTGTAGGAGATGACTGCTTTTATTTCTGAGAAGTACACTATTCGCCGAGGAAACGTCAGGAGTTCGAACTGCCGGAAAGGAGTATATATGACAAATAACGAATTTTGGACGAACCGAAGTCGGAAGACAAGAAAAACTAAACAAAAAACGCACTTGAAAGCAATTTCGGGTGCGTTTTTTTGCATGATTGGTTTTTCATGAAAAGGTTTCGTTTGTAAAAAAACGGGTTATTGGGGTTGACTTCTTATTCTACGTATGGTACACTCTTTTTATACTATTTTTACATAAGAAAAAAGGGAGAGAAACTTATGGAAACGATTTGTAATTTTTGCGG
>DCGI01000035.1:0-677 GCA_002315475.1 Christensenella sp. UBA1782
GTTTTCCCTGCCTTCCACCATTTGCGGGGTTATCGCCACCCCTACCGAAAGGCAAACCATTACCGGTAAATTGATAAGAGGAGCCACCATGCCGCTCCATATTCCGTATTCCGCCGTTCCTCCCTTGCCGCTCCAACGCAAAAGATTGACCGTCAAAAGACTGTCGACGAATTGCGACAACGGTAAAACCAATCCGCACAGAATCAAAGGAAACGCCGTCTTCCAAAATTTCTTCAACGTGGTTTTTTCCTCTCGCAGTTTGACCGATACATAGCTTTTATCCCGCACTTTATAGGTTATACCCAGTATCAGTAACGTCACGAGTTCGCTCGCCGTAACCCCCGTCAACGCACCGCACACCGCAAATTGCTTCCCGTACGGCAATAAAAGATACGTCAGTCCCACGCCTACGCCGAGTTTAACGATACCTTCGGTTACTTGGGATAGCGACGACGGCACAAGATTGTTATGCCCGAGGAACCACCCCCGATAGGCACTGATGACGGTCACAATTAAAACGGCGGGACAAATACAAAGATACCCGAAAAAAGCCTCTTTCGACTGTAACAAACAAACGGGATATGCGATACCGGCAAGCAGTACCGTACCCGCACATCCGATAAGAACGCATACTTTTAAGGTGACCGAAAAAAACTTTTTCGCCCCCTCCTCGTCCC
>DCGI01000035.1:693-15476 GCA_002315475.1 Christensenella sp. UBA1782
CTGTTCGCTTACGCCGATGGAAACCGCCGTAGGCACCGCACCGCTCGATAACGTGAGAAGTAATGCAAAAACGGGATAAACAAATTGATACAAGCCCATTCCGTCCGCGTCCAATAAATTGGCAAGCGGAATACGATAGAGTGCTCCCAGTACTTTGGCAAAAATAACCGCCAAAGCCAGTATGCCCGCCCCCGAAAGATACCCTTTTTTCATTAAACCTGCAAAGACAAAAAGTCGGCGCCGATTTCCAAAAACCGCACCAATATATCGGGCATAACCATACCGCTTTCCCCGACGAGAAGGATGCCGCCCAAAACGTCACCGCACGAAAGAATGGGACATACGGCAAGGTTCTTTACAAAGTTCTCTCCGAAAAGCCGTTCGGCTTCCTCCCCTCGAAAATAACCGCTTCTGCGGGAAAGCAGCAGTTTTTCCAACGACGGCGGAATGGCTTTTCCTTCGTATTTATCTTTTTGCAACGTGGACACGACGAAGGTATCGTTATCGCAAATCATACAGTGATACCCCGTATGCCTTTTTAACAGTTCGGCATAGGTTTTCCCCGTTCTTCCCAAACCCTGCAAGGGAGAGTGTTTTCTAAGGAGAAGTTCTCCGTTTACCAAACTGACTTCGATTTCTTCCCCTTCTCGAAGATGCAGGGAACGCCGAAGCTCTTTGGGAATCACCACTCGCCCCAATTCGTCGATTCGTCTGACAATACCGTTATTCATATTCACCTCCCTTATAGCGTGGGAAGTCGATACCGTTTTTATACGAAAATCAAACAAAGAACGGTTCCTATGCCCAGTAGCGCCGATACCGAGTACTTGACGGCGGGACGGGTAAGATTCAATTTGGAAACACACAGGAAAAACAGAATATACCCTACCGAAGCCACGCCCATACTCTGCACCGATACCGTCGCATACGGCAAGGACGCCATCAGTTTCGTAAAGGCATTTAATGCGAATATAGGGTACTTTAACGCAACATAAAGGATACCGAATCCGGAATAGCATGTAGCAAGAAACGCCGAAACGGCAAGCAAGGGAAACAGAATACCGATATAAGGAATCACCACCAAATTACTGAGAACGGAATACGGAGAAACACTTCCGAATATCGAAATCGTAAGCGGCAACAAAAAGACGTTTGCCGAAACGGTAACGCAAACGAGATTCCAAAAATATCGGAAAACGGGAACTTTGATACGTTCGGAAAGAATGGCGGTTAAAGAACGGTTATACAGTAAGATACCGCCCACCGCTCCGAAACTCATTAAAAAACCGATAGAAAAAATCTGTCGAGGCGAACACAGCAAGATAACGAACGCACTGCATCCGAGACAGGTAAGTCCGTCCCCTTTTCGCCCGAAAATCTTTGCCGCAGAAAATAAAACGAAAAAGACGGAAGCTCTCACCATCCCTGCCGGAAACCCCGTCAAAAAGCCGTAAGCAACCAAAAATACAAGAATCAATCCGAACGAAACGTACCGATTCAAACGAATTTTTCGGAAAACCCAATACAGTAAAGCGATAAGGAAACCGACGTGCAATCCGCTGACGGCAAAAATATGCGAGATGCCCGCCGACGACGCATTTTGGTATACCGAACCTTCCAAAAGGCTTTTATCACCGAACAGAAGGCACAAAAGCACACCGGTTTCTTCTTCGCCGGCATACGGCAGTATGGCTTTTTTACATCGGGTTCGGATACTTTCGGATAGCGTTAAACTTCCTTTCTCGACGGTATACTCATCTATATCCGCTCGATAGGATACGTTCCTCGCAAAAAGGTATTTTGAAAAGCTTTCCTTTTCAAAACGGCAAACCTGCGGCGTTGCGTAAAAACGCAGAATATCTCCCGTTTCCACCCCTTCGCATTTCCCGTAAAAATACCCTTTTATCGAAACACCGTCCATCGTTACGTTTTCCAACAGTACGGTACCGCTTGTTTCGTTGACTTCACAAACTCTGCCTTCGACCTGCACTTCCGACGTAATATCGTGCGGCGTATTGAGCGCAACGTCGATGATAAACAAAGCTATTCCCAAAGCAAAAACGGAAAACAGAATCCAAAAAGAATGTTTTTTCGTTCCGCAAGAAAGCAAAATACCGACCGCAACCAAGGCGATCGGTAGTAATATCGATAATAGAAACGAGGTATACACGAAGCTTCCGACGAAAATACCGATTGCCAAAGCAACGGCACAAAAGAAAAGAAGTCGGAAGTTCGTTATTTTCTTCATTATCTGCCGGGTAAAAATTTATCCTTATAGGCTTGCATACAGGCATTTATGGTGTCTAAAGCCTGTTGTTTGGAGCAAATGCAAATATCGGCGGTTTTTTTGCCCTCCAACTCTTTATAAACGGAGAAGAAATGGCATATTTCCTGCATAATATGCGCCGGTAACTGTTCAATGTCGGTATAACAGTTAAAGCTCGGTTCCTTAAACGGAATGGCAATAATTTTTTCGTCGTTACTGCCGCCGTCCGTCATTTTTATCATACCGATCGGATAGCAACGGCAGATTGCCATCGGCTTGATTTCTTCGGTAGAAAGCACCAAGACGTCCAACGGATCGTTGTCTTCGCTGTACGTTCTGGGAATAAAACCGTAGTTTGCGGGATAATGGGTGGACGTGTAAAGCACTCTGTCCAAAATCAAAAGACCGCTTGCTTTATCCAATTCGTATTTATTCTTGCTGCCTTTGGATATTTCGATGACGGCGATAAAATCTTCCGTCTGAATTCTGTCCGCTCCGATGTCGTGCCAAACGTTCATAATACTTTACCTCCTTACGCCATATAGAAAATAAACGACGCCAAACAAATTTGTGCCGCATAGTAGAGTGCGTGATTGACGATACACAGTCCTCTGTCGTCCGGTTTGCCGCCGAAATACATTTTCGTCAAAACAATATCGGACAAAAGGAACAAAACCATGCCGATACCGAACACGCCCATGTGACTGTTTTTATCTCCGATAAGCACCCACGCCGCAATGCCGACGGCAGCCATAAAGAGCAGCAGGAAGGCGTAAAGAATGGAATGGATGGTGAACTTCTTGAATTGAAATTTCATCAGTCTGTCTCCGCCGAACACCATCGCAAAGGCAAGTACGGCGGCAACGGCGATACAAATACCGATGACCGATCCGTTCAAGAACGAACCGAATTTATTGGTATAAAGCAAGATGGCTATGAAGAACAGAATATGTCCCAAACCGAAACTTACCATACCGCCCGTCAAATAGACGTCCTCTTCCTTTCTGCCGGCATAGGCAACTTTCAAGTCCAACACAATATCCCCGATCAAACCGAGAATCTGTCCCCCCACGATAAAAATGGCGGCTTGTATCGAAATGCCCGTTCCGTCAATACCGCCCATTACGACGGCGGTAACGCCTACGGCAATAAACGCCGCCGAAGCAAGCGCTTTGATAAAAGTACCGATAACGGCATTGTAAACGTTTTTTTCGGCAAACGTAACGCGAAACGCAATAAATACGACCGCAAGTATAGATGCAATTAAGATAGAAACGATCATGAATTTATCTCCTTTTTTATTATGATACCATAAACAGCTTTCTTTTGTAAAGATATTATACGTCCTGTTTTGCCATCAATGCGGCAATTCCTTTCTTTCCGAGTGCCACGATGGCGGAAAACTCTTCTTCGGTGAAGGAACGACCTTCTCCCGTCCCCTGGATTTCAATAAATTCGCCCTTTTCGTTCATGACGAAATTCATGTCGACGTCCGCACCGGAATCTTCTACGTAACAAAGATCGAGCATGGGTTCTCCCTTGATGATACCCGCCGACACCGCCGCAACTTTATGCAAAATCGGGTTTTCGGTCAGTCTGCCTTCGGCAAGCCACTTCTTAACGCCGAGGTTCAACGCCACCCAAGCACCGGTTATGGATGCCGTTCTCGTCCCGCCGTCGGCTTGCAGAACGTCACAATCGATCCAAATCACCTTTTCGCCGAGTTTTTCATAATCCACCGCATTCCGCAAAGCTCTGCCGATCAATCTCTTGATTTCGGTGCTTCTGCCGTCGGGTTTGGCGGTTTCTCTTTTTTTCCTCGCCCCCGTAGAAGAAGGAAGCATGGCGTACTCCGCCGTCAACCAACCTTTTCCCGTTCCCACTAAAAAAGGCATGGTGCCTTCTTCCAAAAGAGCGGTACAAAGCACTCTCGTTCCGCCCCAATTTATCAAAACCGAACCGCCTTGCGTCTTTGTAAAATCGGGAATAATCTCCACCGAACGCAATTCGTCATTCTTTCTACCGTCGTTTCTCATAAACGAACCTCCTATTTTTTGTCTTTATACGTGTTCTTTACGCCGAAAGAACAAATTTCTATTTCTTTTTCAAATCCTTCCAACACGCCTTCAAACTGTGCGTACTTCGGCATAAAATCGGCTTTTCCGTCGGCGCGAATGACGGTAGCGGTCACCCCTTCGATATAAAAACAAGCATTTTTATCTATGGTATACCATATCGATAAAAAATGATTGTTTTTTCGACGATTATATGCCATATCCCATTGTAAACCCTGCGTATAAAGCAGTTTCACGCCCTTATATTCCATGGCGATTCCGTTGATATGATCGTGACCGACAATAACCGCCTGCGTACTGTTCCCGTCAAGGATGGCTTGAAACATGCCCGTCGAATAACAAGAACCGTCTATCTTCTCCCAAACGTCGCCGTAAAGTCTTTTGACTTCGTCGCTTTTTTTCTGCAATTTGTCATAAGCCTCTTGAAATTCTTGCAAAGCAATATGAAAATACATCAAGCTTTTCGGGGTTTCGCCGCCGTTTTCTTCGGTCACTTCGGCTAATCGCTTTTTATACCAATCCACTTGTTCTTTCCGTAAAAACGCACATCCATTTTGATATTCGAAGCCGTACTCCGCACAAAGCTCCTCGGTCATGTATTGGTCGCTGTCTAAGAAGAATAAACTTTGTAAAATCTTCGTACCGCATTTTACGTTGACTACGCAATTCCCGAAGCCGTATCCGGCATCCTCGTTTCTCGTGACGCAATAAGGAGAACCCGCCAAAGCCTCATACGCCCACCGACGACTTTCTATCCTTTCGTGTCCCTGCCCTTGATACCCTTCTCCGTCGTGATTTCCCAAAACGAACGCCCAATACTGGTGTCTATCTTCAAAAAACTTTTTTACCTTTTCGTGTAAGACGGTATCGTATCGACCGACAACGTTATCCCCGAGCAAAACGACCAAATCGGGTTTTTCTTTCTCAATAAAACGGGACAGTACTTCCAAAGAAAAATCGGCAAGGTCGTCGTGTAAGTGCATATCCCCGACCGAAATAATCTTGAACGCATCGGCATCGCTTCCGTCGGCAAGCTTTTTACAAAGATACGGCGTTTCCCCTTCGGGTTCGTGATATTCCACCGTTCCTTCGGCTACGGTTACGTCGATTTCTTCGGCACCGAACGTTCGGCTCCTCATGACGGCTGCGGCGACTTGTTCCACTATTACGAACAACACAATCAAACTCGCCAAAACAATGCCCGTAATTTTTAATGCAAGAATCATTTTTTTATTCCTTTTCTTGTTTTTTGTTTTCTTATTTCTCATTCTGTTTACTCCGCATAAGGGTATTTCCGTTTAAGACGTACCCCTTTAAGTTTTCGGTATCAATCAATTTTTGTAAAAGAACTTTCACTTCTTCGTCTTCGGCGTTGAGATTCAATTCTTCTACGGTTATCTTTTTTTTACTTTGGATGGTTTCAATCACTTGAAAAAGGTTTTGCAAAACCTTTTCTTTTTTCTTGTTTCGAATGGCAAAAAATAAGCCGATCAGCATCCCGACCGCCGGTGCTATGGATACCCAAAGGATATATTGTGACAAATCGACAAGCGTCAACACAATCTGAAAAAACTGTACCATGCCGAAAGAAAAAAAGCAAAATATCATTACCGACAAAGCTATCCAATAGTGTACGCGACATTTCTTTTGCAGTCCTGCCAAATTGGGTTCTATCCAAGAAATCAACGTAGATAGGGATTTTCTTTTTTCTTGAGAACGGGGCATTTTCTCTCCTTTATGAAAAAGGGGAAGCATTTCCCCTTTTTCTGTTTTTCCGTTGGCGGCGGCACTTCGTCGAACAATTTTTGCAAGCATAAAGCAAAGCGACTGCTCGCAAAAATCGAGGAACAATCGGTGCCGCTATCGTTTGTTATCTGGACTTCAAACGGACTTCTTTGGTGATGACGTCAATCAGTTCTTCTATCGTCATAACCGCCGTATCCTTGCTTCCGCGTTTCCGTACCGAAACCGTTCCGTTCGTTTCTTCCTGTTCGCCGATAATGACGGCATACGGCACTTTTTCGGTGATGGCTTGACGAAGTTTGTATCCGATTTTTTCGTTTCTATCATCGTTTTCCACCCGAATATCGGCATCCGCCAAAGCTTGTTCTACCTTCTTGGCATAGTCGGCAAACTTATCCGAAATGGATAATACTTTGACTTGCACCGGCGAGAGCCACGTCGGGAAAGCACCCGCATATTCTTCCAAAAGGTAAGCAAGGGTTCTTTCAAAGCATCCGAGCGAAGTACGGTGAATGATATAAGGCAGTTTCTTTTCTCCGTCACTGTCTACGTAATACATTCCGAAACGCTCGGCAAGGAGCATATCGATTTGTATGGTAACGAGCGTATCTTCTTTTCCGTAAACGTTTTTGTATTGCACGTCTAACTTCGGTCCGTAAAAAGCGGCTTCGTCGATACCGATATCGTACTTTACGCCGAGATCGTCCAAAATTTTACCCATCGTGGCTTGTGCGACTTCCCATTGTTCTTTGGTACCTTCGTACTTGTTGTTCTTGTTTTCGGGATCCCATTGCGAAAAACGGAAAGTACATTTATCCAACAATCCGAGGGTACCCAAAAAGTATTTGGCAAGCTCCAAACAACCCTTAAATTCTTCTTCCAATTGGTCGGGACGAAGAACGTAATGCCCTTCCGAAATGGTAAACTGCCGTACACGAATCAAACCGTGCATTTCGCCGGAATCTTCGTTTCTGAACAAAGTCGAGGTTTCGGTCAAACGCATCGGCAAATCACGATAGGAGTGCGGTTTGTTGAGATATACTTGATATTGGAAAGGACAGGTCATCGGACGCAACGCAAAACACTCTTTCGTTTCGTCGTTGGGATCGCCCAAAACGAACATTCCGTCCAAATAGTGATCCCAGTGTCCCGAAATCTTATAAAGTTCTCTCTTGGCGAGTAAAGGGGTTTTTGTCAAAAGGCAACCTTTCTTTTGCTCGACGTCTTCTACCCATCTTTGCAAAAGCTGAATGACTCTCGTACCTTTCGGGAGCATAATCGGAAGCCCCTGCCCGATAAAGTCGACGGTGGTAAAGTATCCTAAATCCCGTCCGATTTTGTTGTGGTCTCTCGAAGCGGCTTCTTCGGCTCTCTTGATACATTCTTTTAATTCGTTCTTATCGGTAAAGCCGTAAACGTAGATTCTTTGCATCATCTTGTTTTTTTCGCTTCCTCTCCAATACGCACCCGATACTCTGTTGATTTTATAGGCAAAACTCCGTAACAGTTTTGTATTTTCGATATGCGGTCCTCTGCACAGATCCATAAACCGATTTCCGAGATAGTATACGGAAATGGTTTCTCCCGCCGGCAAATCCTTAATCAATTCTATTTTATAAGGTTGCTCTTTGAACAATTCCAAAGCTTCTTCGATAGTGACTTCTTTTCGAATCATATCCAGATTTTCCGCCAAAATATCCTTCATTTTATCTTCAATGGCGGTAAAGTCGTCGGGCGTCAAAACCTTTTCCATATCGAAGTCATAGTAGAACCCGTTATCGATGGCAGGTCCGATACCAAACTTTACGCCGTCGCCGAACAAGTCCTTAATTGCGGCAGCGAGAACGTGACTCATCGTATGCCGTTGCATCATTACTTTTTCGTTTTCCATAAACTAAACACTCCTTTTTATAAAAAAATCGTCCCTAAACTATAGTTTAAGGACGAATAATTATCCGTGGTTCCACCTTATTTGCGAAGAAACTATCTTCGCCGCTTTTCTTGTTTTGCCGATATCGTCCGACAAACGCACACGCCATCGGAAACGGGTGGTTTCCTCTTTTCTGAGTTTAACGAAGGATTGCAGCCATGTCCTCCGCTCTCTGATAAACATTCCGAAAAGAACTACTTGTCCCCTTTCCATTCGATGGATGGAAGTTACGTCTATTATAATGCCGTTTTCTTTTTTTGTCAATAAAAAAGTTTCGCTATCCTTCCGTTCTTGCAAAAATTCCATGCAGTATCTTCTTTCCGTACCGAAAACGTCAGCTTCCGGCAACCACCTTTCCGTTCTGCCTATATCGGCATCGCACAATTCACGCATTAGCATCGTTTTTGATTTTCTTTTTTTTCGGAATCCGGATGATTACCGCCAAAACGACTTTCATCAAGAACCCTAAAAACGTCAAAGCCGACGCATACGGTTCCCTTGCTAAGGCTAAAAAGAAAACGGTAACAATGCTCACACCGAGAGAACAAACGGTAAAAACGTTTTGCGCTTTGCGGTTTAACTTCCGTATGCCGATAAGTTTAGCCGCACCCGTTATGACAGGCAGACAAAAAAGCACAAAATACACGATAACGTTCGCATCGGATATTTCGGTATAGTGCAACAGATTGACCGAATAGATAAATCCGTCTACGGTGTGGGGAAACAACGGCAAAAAGATAAAAAGTATCGAAAAAACGTCCGTTATGCTTATCCCTACGTCGCAAAATTTCCGAAGATTTGTTCTGTTTTCCTTTTCGGCAAGCCTCATTACTTTCTCGCTCGACAACAAATCGTCTATGGACACTTGAAAGAATTTCGCTATATCTTTTATAGAATCGATACTCGGATACCCCCTCCCCGATTCCCATTTGGAAACGGCGGTTCTCGAAACGAACAAAGCTTCGGCAAGTTCTTCCTGCGTCAGTCCCTTTTCCTTGCGTAAGGTTTGTAATTTTTCGCCAAACTCCAACTTTTTCCTCCCGTTACTTTTTGGGGTATAAAAGTACGGAGGCTTCGTAGCAACAAAACAATCCCGCACTCAGCATCACCCCTCCGATAATATCGGATAGCCAATGCACCCCCGAAAGCAACCTTCCTACCACCATATACACCGAAAAAACAACCGATACGACAATGGCGCCTATCGCTAACGGTTTCCGACGTATTCTTCGCAAACTTTGTTCTGCCAAAGTAGGCATCACGCACAAAACCAACAAGGTCGTAGACGAAGGGTAAGAACCCTCTAAGTATCCGTCGATAAGTACGGGGCGGTAGTTGAGCGTAACGAACTCGAAAAGCAAATAAAAAAGGATTACCGTCAAATAGTATACGCCCAAGCAACGAATATCGTAATCCACCCGCATGATTTTTTTTCGACGAATCCATTGTACCAAACCGAGCAAGGCAAAACCGAAACAAACGGCAATCGGTACCAAACCGAGCCAATCGGTAATGTTGTATAGCCTCCAATCGACGTCGGTTACGGCATGAAACCACCCGTTCATCGTGGCAAAACCTATTTTGCTCCCTTCGGGGCCGATTGTTTGCACGTCCACCCAACGAACCAACGCCGTCCAAAGTCCAAAGAGTCCCAAGGCGGTACAACCGATACCCAGCCAAACTTTTCCTTTTTTCACCGATACCTTTCCTCCGAAATCTGCCTTTAGTATAGAAAAAAGTCTTCGATAAAGCAAGGATTTCTTCCTTTTTTACATGACACGATTCGTGTCATAACGGATATCGGCAGAAAAACACCGTCGTTCCTTCGGCGTTTTCAAAAATACTTATTGGGGCGTAACGACAAACAAGATAAACAGACTCATGATTTGATTTTTCGTAACGGAGCCTTCTATTCTATATAGTGTTTTTCCATAATAATCGAAAATCGTATTCTGTTCGAACCGATATAGGGTTTTACCGTAGTAGTCTTTCCAATAGCGACCGTCAAACTGATACAGAGTTTTCCCGAAATAATCCCTTACGTAGTTTCCGTCAAACACATAAAGAGTTTTTCCATAATAGTCCCTTAAGTATTTCCCGTCCAGTTTATTCAGTGTTTTTCCGTAATAATCCTTGATGGTTTCACCGTCAAGAATGTATAATGTCTTTCCGTAATAATCCTTAAAATAGGTCATGTCGATTCCTCTCCCGGTATTTTTTCATCATAAAGTTCGTCTATCAAAACATCAAGTTTTCTTCTATTCCTCTTTCGGTAAAGAACCGGTAGCAATCCACGTCAAAATATCGTTAGCGCATCTGTTCGGAATTTCAAACTGAATATTATGTCCCACGCCTTCATAGTTCATGAAACTGTCGCTATCTATATTTAAGAAGTCTTTGAGCTCCGTTTGATTTTCATTCTTCGTCATGGTATCGTCATCGCCGTGAAGGAGTAAAACGGGAATACTCGTATCGAATTCGGAATACAATCCGCCTAAATCGGTAGCGGCAAGTCCCAACAGGATATTTTTCCAAGTACTCTTTGCCAAAGCTTTTGATTCTGCTTTAAGACCTGCTATACATTTATCAAATTCCACTTCTTCGGCATTGTCTTCTTTGAAGGTGCAATCATACCAATAGTCCATAAAGGCGTCGGAAGGATGATCGTTCTCACCGAGAGGTTCTATATAGGTAGTATAAAGACGAACCAAACTTTCGGTTTGGTATTGTTTTACCGGAATGGAACTTACCAAAACCACTTTTTCACAACGTTCGGGAAACAGTAATGCAAATGTCTGAACGGTAAAACTTCCGAGAGAATGACCGACGACGATGGCTTTATCAATTTTCATTGCATCAAAAAAAGCCTCCATATCTGTTGCGTACGTTACCGTTGTGTAATATCCGTCCGGTGCGTCGCTTTTTCCCATACCTCTTAAATCGGGCAAATAAACATGATAACCCGCTTCGACAAAATAGGGTACCGCGAGGCTCCAGGAACGGGAATTATCCGTCATACCATGCTGCAGTATCACAACCGGTCCGTCGGGATTACCCATTTCGACGTAAGCCATCTTAATCCCCGTCGATAACGAAACGTATCGTTTGGCGTCTGCCCATTCGTCCTGCGATATTGTCTGCGGGAGTTCTTTCTTGTCCGAATCTTTCTTGTTACATCCGACGAAAGTTGCGGCGATAAGTGCCGTCACCAATAATAAATAAAGAACCTTTTTCATATCTGTCATCCTGATTATTACCGATTTTGCCTATACTATATCATATTTTTTCCCAAAACGTCAAGAGAAATCTGCTTGCCGAAATGGCAAGAACCCTTTGTTTTTTCCCGAAAAGTGAGAGCTTCGTCTACACCCGACTCCCCAAAACACATACTAATCGCACAGCGGCAATCTCGACCTTTTTTCATAAAAAAGCATACGCTTGGGATTTGATAATACCACAATCTGATCGATTGAGTTTTTCTATTTACACTTTTTTTGCATTTAAGAATTATATTATGAGCCAAGAAATAAGAGAAAGGCAACAATAAAAAATCCATATGAATAAACTTATAATCTATTGAATCGCCAAAACCAATCTTGCTCGCAAGTATAGAAGCAACATGAAATCTATGTTTTTTAATGATTTGAAATGAGTTCAATTCTAATTCCTTTTTTATAAATCTTTCGCCATACATGATCATGGTGTGTTTTTGATTATTATAGTCATAGACTATTTCAAAAAAATCTTGGTGGTGCCTTTTTTCAAATAAAAAATCTGCACTATTGCTTCTTTCAAATTCAAGAATAAGTATTCCTCCCGGTTTTAAGATTCTATTAAATTCTTTTATCGTTTTTGGGCATCGGTGTAATTAATAACACTCCCAACACAAATAATAATGTCTATAGAATTATTGTCTAGAGGAATACTTGTTGTTGAAGCGACTAAATAATATGGAAATTGTTTAATGTTTGCCTCTGCAATATCCAAATGAATAAGTTTTCCTTTGCATGGATAATCTTCACCACCGGAACCAGCATTTAAAATAATTGAATCATCTGTGGTATACTTATTAAGGACTTTTAATACTCTTTTTCGAATAACTTTTTCTACTTCATGATGCCATGAATCTTCCTCGTTGATTTTGTAATTAGAATAGTTTTTTCTAGCTTCATCTTCTATTTTTTGATAATCGTTCATAACGGTCGACCTTTTGCAATATTATAAGAAAATTATTAAATATGTTTTTTTAAAACATGAGATACTATTAATGAAAGTCTTTCAAGCAAGGAAAAATTTTTTTTATCATTTCCAAGTCTTATTTCAATCTTTGGGCACTCAACACTAATATAATCTTTCAAATAGATTTTCGCAGTCTCCAGCACTTCATTTTCATTTATATTTTCAGGAAACAGCATCCCCTCTTGAGTATGATTTAGCATGTAAACAAATGCTGAATAAGCAGATGCACTAACCTGCAATATTGTTGCACTTTCGGTTGTTTCTTTCGAATCCAAATAATTACCGAAATATCGAGAGTGAAATTTTTTACCTTGAATAATTATGCCTACAGATTCGCCACCGCCCGATATTTCATTTTTTTGAATAAGATGCAATTTCTTTGGAACCTCATTTTTAAAATGAATAACTGATTTTTTAGCATATTCACAAGGTGAATATACAAAATGCACTGTCGGTTTATAACTTCCATGTGTGAAAAGTCTTCTCATTGTAAAAATTTCTTCATGCGTTGAAATATGTCCCTCAACCATCCCTTGATAGGAGTATGATACTGCAGGGTACTCAAAACCGGACTTCAACAATCCTAAATATAAATCTTTTTTATCACAATCATATACTTCTTTATATTTATTATATAGTTTTTTTGTTCCGAAAGCCACCTCGGGTGATGAAACTGTTTCGTAATAATAACTCCAAACATTCCATGTCGAGTAACAAGTATCTTCCTCGTATGGCGTTATTGCTATTTGGTCATCATTATCAACTTCTTGTATATCGGTTACACCAATCTTTTTACAAACCAAACCATATAAACCTTTTTTAATAAGTTTATTAAGTTTATCTTTGTGTTTTTTTATATAAGCAGATTGATCTTTATTGACGATTTCCTTCAAGCACTGCTTCGCAAAAGAAGAAACCAAACCCGGATTCATTCCGAACTGAATGATACACGTATTTCTTTTTTCGGCATTAAACTCTTTTTGGATATTAACATATTCTAAATAGTGTTGATGATCGCTAATCCAAGTAGGATCAGGATTCCATGAACTATCTGCTGTATTTAAATAGTGGATCCCTTTTTCTAAACAATATCTAAGTATTTCTAAATTTTTAATATCAAAGCAAAAATCCAACAAATAATCGTCTTTTTCAAGTCGCTTTAGGTACTGCAGATAATTTTCTTTATTTATACGTCCAATTTCAAAATGATTATCTATCCCTCCCAATTGAATAAAGCGTTTTTTTGCTATTTCACATGGATCAACGCAATAAAACAAAGTTGGATTAAAATAACCATTTTCTATTATTTTTTTCAAAAACGAAGTGCCCACTGCACCTAGTCCCCAAATAATATATTTCAATTTTAATTTTCTCCTAGTACTTTTTTTAACAATAACATTTTATCAATGTGAAAAATTGATAATTAGTGGACTATAACATTTTTTCAATGGTATAAACAGAAACAACATTGGGAATTTTTTCTCTATTAAGATATGATAAAAGGATACTAAAATTGTTACCACTAGTATCGCATTTTGTATTAATTTAATAGTCTTTAGTAAAGGATTCTTTATAGATTTATTCCTTCATCTGAACACTTATAATACATATCTATACCATATTTATATCAAAAGTTTTAGTTTTTCTTTCATTTTAATAGTAAGTTTATTCTTTCTGATTTTCCATACATTTATTGCACCAAAAGAACCTTGTATTATTTCCGAAAATTCCATCTGTGTGGAAATCTTTTTTTTGATTCTCTACAAGTCTCAGAGCATTTTATGGTACAACCCTCCTATTATATAAGTTTTCTTCGTATAATATTATAACACTTTTTTTTGGTTTTGTCCCCGTTTTGAGCTTATATTTCATGATTTATTAAAAATAACAATAATTGACATAGGTGTTTTTTCAAACCATAATTTAACACTTTGTTAAATTGTAGGTTCAAAGTAAACCTATGATTCTTATATGTTAATATCGATCTGTTGTTAAAAAAGCAGACTCTTGTCATTTTCGATACCCCTGTTTTTTCAAAAAACAGATTTTAGACATTTACTCGGTTTTTGAGTAAATCGGTTAAACATTTGCGTGTGCTTATATGGTGGAACGTAATCGGGGTTCCCCGCAAAAAGGAGCGAAGCAACTTCTTGCGGGGTGATAGACGAGCCGACTTGTATCAAGACAAGCTTACGTCTTTGTATAATTAGTTTCTTACGTTGTTTAAAGGCAAAGAAGCCTCCCTACCGTAAATTTATTTGAGAAAATGTTCGGATTTTAGTTTTCGTTGTCGTCCGCATTATCCGATTCGGCGGGTATAGCCGGTTCTTCCGCAATAACGGGTTCTTCCACAATAACGAGATCTTCCGCAATAACGGGTTCTTCCGCTACGGTAGGTTCTTCCGCTACGGTAGTGTCTTCCGCAATAACGGGTTCTTCCACAATAACGGGTTCTTCCGCAGTAACGGGTTCTTCCGCAATAACGGGTTTTTCCGTAATAACGGGTTCTTCCGCAATAACGGGTTCTTCC
>DCGI01000035.1:15546-15825 GCA_002315475.1 Christensenella sp. UBA1782
ACGGTAGTGTCTTCCGCAATAACGGATTGCTTAGGAGTAGAGACGGTTTCAGGGGCTTTTTTCTCAGTGAAAAGAGCGATAAGTTTCGTCCACACTTGGTTGGCAAGTTTTTTGACGTTTTCCCAAAGGGACTTGCAGAAAGGGGCAACTTTGGAAGTAAAGAACGTTTTTACGCGTTTTCCAAAGGCGTTAGATTCTTTTTGCGAAACATTTTGACGGTCGTCGTCCTTTTGGGTGAAAGCAAATATCTTCAGGTACAACAGTACGGCGAGGACGAGC
>DCGI01000072.1:0-24737 GCA_002315475.1 Christensenella sp. UBA1782
GGCGGGTGGGGAATCGAAGCGGACAGGAGAGGAGAAACAAGGGATTTTTCCACCCTCTCCGTATCGCTCATACCGTCTATATAGAGTAGGTACCCCCGAAAAGAGGCGGTAAAAATCGGTCGTGCGACAAAGTCGAAAGTTTGATGAAAAAGAACGGAAATTTTATTTTTTCGTTCTTCCAAAGCGTCTGGCATACGGCTAAGTATTGCCGCAATCGAAAAAAATATACCGATTATTTTTCCGTCGGCTTCTCCCACACAAGAACACACCGAAAAAAAACGGCATACAGTGTAGTGTAGACCGAAAAATCTACAAATACTTCAAAAAGGAGGGACAACGCTATGAATTTCTTCGAAGGCTTTAACGGTGGCGGATGCGGATGCAATAACGGTACGAACGGGTGCGGTTGTAATATGCTGTGGCTCTTGCTCTTACTTTGCTGCTGCGGAAACGGATGTCTTTGCGATATGTTACCGCTGTTACTTATCCTCTGCTGCTGCGGAGGCAATAAGGGCCACGACTGTTCTTGCAATAACGGTTGCAACTAACGTTCTTTTGAAAGTCCCGAAGTTTTCGGCTTCGGGACTCTATCATAAATCTTTTTACAAAGTAGATAAAACGTTCATTTGTTCTTGAAAATCTTCGTCTTTCAAGAGGTTCCGTACCGACGTGCGGGACCTTTCTTTTTCCAATTTAGCTCGAAAACGTGCCGAATTACAGGCTTGTACCAAAGCGTTAAAGTCCTTGCTTTTGTGAATAAAGTTCAGTCCCTCCGCCGTCAGAATTTCTTCCAAACGGTAGGCGTTTTTGCCGTACAGATAGACGAGGGGTGTGCTGTCTTGCGGGCGTAAAACCCGTATGGCGGCACGAATGGCAAGCAAACCGATTTCGGAATAGTCCATATCCCACATCGAACAGGCGGTGGTCGTGTCCTTATCTATATAAAGAATGTTACAAACGTCTTGACAATCCATGACGAGAGAATTTTCGGCGAGGCGAACGGTTTCGCAAAACAAGTCGCCGCCTATCATTTCGTTTTCGACGGGCAGAATATAAATGCTCTCGGTGGGGAGGGATAAAGAATTTTCACCGATAAAAACGTTATAGTCTTCGATGAAAGTTTCCTGCGGTACGCCCAAAAGAATTTTCAGATAAAAACCGTTTCCGCAAAGGGCGGTGGTTTCGGCTTTGGCTTTGCCGAATTTTTCGAAAAACTCCACGCTTTCTTTTCCGATGACACCTCGTAACAAATTGGAAAGCTTAGACGGTTCTTTTTTGTATGCTTCCGCTTGTTCGGACAGAGAACCGTATGCGGCAAGCGGATTGGGGAGGGTAACGGTGTCGGCAAGGGCGTCGTCGCAAATGCCGACGTCGATAAAATCTTCTTGTATCGAAGCGACGATATTGCACGAAAGGAGCTCCCGTTTGGGCGCGGTTTCGGTCGGTTGCGGGCAGGTAAGAACGACGTCTCCCCGTATGATTTTATCGCAAGCGAGACGAATACCGTCGGTAAGATTTTGTTCGGATAAAAAACGTTTGTCTTTCTCGGTCGGTTGCAGAGCGGGGCATACGATACGGCATTGTCCGCATCTGCCCACCCCTCCGCAGGGGAAAGCCATGCCGTAGGCGACGAGAAGCTCTTTTAACGGCGTACCTTCTTCCGCTACGTATTTTTTATCGTTGATGACAACGGAAAACATTTTTACGTCAACCTCCGATGAACGAATGGATAAAATCGCTTATTTTGTCTTTGACGACGTTTCCGCCTTCGGAAGGCGTTTCTTCCTCTTTTTTCGATAGAGCAAAATCCAATAATACTTCGATGAGGATTTTTTCTAAGTCTTCCGCATTGAATTTTTCTTGCCCCTGACCACGAAGTTCGTCCAGTTTATCGTTGACGGCTTTTCGAATGTCGGCGATTTTGTCTTTGTACGTTTCGTCGAGATTGGAAAGGATCGTTTCGATATGGTCTTCCAAGTTGAAGATATAACCGGCAAGAACTTGACTTAAACGCAAGCGTCCCTCGGCTTTTTCATCCATACCGAGATACAAGTCGGGGTTCTTTTTCGATAAAGAACACTGAGAATCGTCGTAATAGAAATCCTCGTCCATGTCGATTTCCACCGAAATGCCGATGCAATCGGTATCGGACGCAGTCGTCCCCGTAAAAATATCTCGTGACTGTTGTATCAGCGTGAAACAAAGGGTGCGGGTTTCGATGGCAATAATTTCGTTTTGGGCGAGTCGATCGATTACGTCTTTTAAGCTGTCAAACGGGATATTGATGTCAAGTATAATGTTGTTTTTCAAAGTGTCCGGCAAGCCCGCCTTGGAAACCAAAGCGTCGACTTTTGCCGTTTTGATGGCGATCCATTGGGAAACGGTGTCGATATACCACTGATAATCGGCGATGGCTTCGATGTTGTTCAAACCGGTTCCCGTCAAAATGCTCGTCAAGAGGGAAACGACCGTACCGGTCGTCTTTTTGAGGGTAATGTCATAATTGGCGGTGCCGTTTTTATTGACGTATTCCGAGGCGTTGTCTTGCGAGTAAAAAGAAGAATCGACGGAAAGTCCCGAATACAACGATTTCATTAAGAAATTGCTCACTTGGTTTTCGGGTAACTCGAAAGAAGAAGAGTTCATCCATTTCGACAAAGTGGTTTCGTCGGCGACGTACCAAATATTGCCGCCCTCTTCGGTTTTGTTTTTATTTTTGTAGGTAGCGAGCAGATTATAGACGCCGTCTTGTTCTCCCATTTCCATCATGAGGTCGATTTTGTCGGTCAAAAAGTCACTGGCATAGGAAAGTATGGATTTGACGACCGTCTCTTGACCTTGGGAAAGCAAAGTCAGTAATCCGGCTACGTCGGTATCCGATTCTTCCGAAGGGGTAAGTTCGGCGGAAAAATAGTGCTTTCCTTCGTTTTCGATACGCTCTGCCGTCAGTAGGGCACCGACGGAATGAGAAGGTTTTCGGGGATATATCTTGTTGTAAACGGTAGCGACTATGTCCAAAGAAATGTCGGAACCTTTGACGGTTTCTTCGTCATACTTTTCGATGGCATCGGAAAGTTCGATTTTGGTTTCCACTTCTTTTTTGGACTTTGTTGTGGTCGTACCGCCGTTACCCGTCAGTCCGCCGAAGTCGCAAGACGAGCAGAGAAACAGACTGACGGCGATAACCGATAAACAAAGAAGAACCGATAATTTCTTTTTCATGAAATCCCCTCCGAAATATGATTAGGATAATATGGCTTTGATTCTGCGGATGCCTGCCGATGAGGATTGTTCTTTCAGAATGGTGAAGTGTCCGAGGTCGCCGGTATTTTCGGCATGGGGGCCTCCGCACATTTCCATCGAATAGGTGCCGATGGTATAGGTTTTTACGATTTCTTGATACTTGTCCTTAAAAACGCCGATGGCACCCAGTTTGCGAGCTTCTTCGATAGGCATCTCTCGACAAACGACGGGAACCTTTTCGGCGATGATGGCGTTTACGGCGTCTTCCACCGCTTTGATTTCTTCGGGCGTCAGAGGACGCGGGAAATTGAAGTCGAAACGAAGACGTTCGGCAGTGATATTGCTTCCTTTTTGCTGAATGGAATCGTCGTGCAGAATTTTCTTTAAGCAGGCGTTCAAAAGGTGGGTTGCCGTATGCAAACGGCTGGTTTCCACGCCGGTATCGGCAAGACCGCCCTTAAACTTTTGTTCGGCACCCGCATGAGAACGTTCCTGATGCTCTTTGTACGCTTTTTCAAAACCCTCCATGTCGACGGTAATATCGTATTCTTTCGCCATTTCCACCGTCATTTCGATAGGAAAACCGAAGGTGTCGTACAGACGGAACGCCGCTTTGCCGCTCAAACGGTTTTCTTGAATGTAACCGCGCAGTTTTTCAAATTCTTTGATGCCTTGCGCAACGGTTTTATCGAAACGCTCGGTTTCCAAACGCAATTCGGAAAGGATTTTTTCTTCGTTTTCTTTTAATTCCGGATAGAAAGGAGCATATTCGTCGATATAAATCTTGCTGATTTCTTCCAAAACGGAATTGTCGACTTCGATTTGACGTACGAAGCGGACGGCACGACGAATCAAACGACGCAAGATGTATCCTTGGTCGACGTTTCCCGGCGTGATGCCGTTTTCGTCACCGAGCATGAAGGTTGCGGTACGGATGTGGTCGGCGATGATACGCATATCCCGTTCGTGTCCTTCCTTGCCGCTCTTGGCTTTCAAAAGCTCCATGACGGGTTTGAAAACGTCGATGTCGTATACGGAAGCGTAGCCGTTTAGCATGGCTACCGTTCTTTCCAAACCCATGCCGGTATCGACGTTCTTTTGAGCGAGAGGACGGAAAGTGCCGTCTTGGTTCTTAAAAAATTCCATAAAGACGTTGTTCCAGATTTCTACGTATCTGCCGCAATCGCAGGCGGGAGAACAGTCGTCGCAGCATTTTTCTTTGCCCGTAATGAAAAAGATTTCGGTGTCCGGCCCGCAAGGTCCGGTGATGCCGGCAGGCCCCCACCAGTTATTTTTCTTGGGCAAATAAAAGATATTTTCTTTGGCGATACCGAGTTCTTCCCAACGGGTTGCACTGACTTCGTCTCTTGCGCAGTCGTCGTCTCCCGCAAAGACGCTTACCGCCAGTCTGTCGGTCGGGATACCCAATACTTTGGTCAAAAATTCAAAGCTGAACGCAATACTCTCCTTTTTGAAGTAATCACCGAGCGACCAGTTGCCGAGCATCTCAAAAAAGGTGCAGTGCGTGGCGTCGCCGACTTCGTCGATGTCGCCGGTACGGACGCATTTTTGGACGTCGGTCAGACGGGTTCCGCCGGGATGCTTGGCACCGAGAAGGTACGGCACGAGAGGGTGCATACCCGCCGTCGTGAACAGAACGGTGGGATCGTTATCGGGAATCAAAGAGGCACTGGAAATAATCGTATGCCCTTTTTCCCGAAAGAAGGAAAGATACTGTTGTCTTAAATCTTGTGTTGTCAGTGTTTTCATATATACCTCGAATTATTCATTTATCATCATTTGCATCAAAGCTCTGCCGTTGCTTAAAAAGATACCGCTTTCCGCCGTCTTTTCCGAATAGGTCTTGCCGCAGCGGGCGGGATGTACGGAATTATAGACGATGAAAGGTACGGGTGCGCCGACGTGGCTCCGTACGGCGATGGGGGTTTGGTGATCGGGCAGAACGGCAAGGACGAAGGGTTCTCCCCGTTCTTCCAACTTTTCCCGAACGTAACCTACCACCTCGTCGATTTTTTCGATGGACAGGATTTTTCCCTTGGCGTCCCCTTGATGCCCACATTCGTCGGGTGCTTCGAAATGGACAAAGACGAAATCGTGATCGTCGAGTGCCTTGACGCAGGCTTCGGCTTTTCCTTGAAAATTCGTCAAGACGGTACCGGTGGCACCTTCCACGTCGATGACGTCCATGCCGACGCCTTTACCGATACCTTTTAAGAGGTCGGTGGCACTGATCATGGCACCTTTCAAGCCGAACCGTTCTTGAAAATTTTGGAGAGAGGGTTTCGTGCCTACCCCCCAAAACCAAATGGCGGTGGCGGGATTTTTATGCTCGGCGATCCGTTTCAGATTAACGGGATGGTCTTTCAAGATTGCCATGGATTTTTCAATCAGATCGGTAAACTCCGCTCCGTCTTCTCCCTTCGGAAGATAGTCCCCGATTTTTTTACCGGGAATGTCGTGGGGTGGGGTGAACGTGGCGGAAACCTTTTTACGATGTTTCAGTAAAAGGCAGTTTCTGTAGCTGACGCCCGAATAGAAGCGGACGGTTTCGGTGCCGAGTCGCTCGTTGAGTGTCTTAAAGATTTCCGCCGATTCTTCGGTGGAAATTTCTCCCGCCGAATAGTCGACGAGGACGGAATCGGAAAATTTGAGATTGGGCTCTACGGTAACCAAATTGGTACGCATACAAACGTCGTCGTCGTCCAAATCCAAGCCGATACTGAGCGCTTCCAAAGGGGAACGGCCGGTGTAACAAACGGCGGGATCGTATCCGAGTACGCTGAGGTTGGCGATGTCGCTGCCCGGCGTGAAGCCTTTGTCTACGGTGGCGATCATGCCGATTTCTCCGTCTCGGGCGAGTTTGTCGATATTGGGTTTTTGCGCTATTTCCAGTGGTGTCCTCGGTGCGAGCGGCCCTTTCGGAATATCCGCCATGCCGTCACCGAGTACGATTACGTATTTCATGTTGTTTTCTTTCCTCCGTTATTATTCCTCTTCGGTTTCTTGCAAAATCGTGACGGCGTCGAACATCACCGAAATGACGGGGCGTACGCCGATAAAAGTCGAACCGACCGATTCTCCCGTCAGACTGACTTTGTTGACGGTGTTGTCGTAAACGAACGGCGCACAATAGGATGCCAAATTCGGATACGCATAGGACGATCCCTCCGCCGGTTCGAGGGTGGAAACCCAATATCTGCCGTTTCCGTAATACTTGGGATAAATGCTCATAAACGTGTTGTTGCAGCGTGCATAGTCGGAAAGTAAAGCGGTATGAGAAACAAGCAGAGAAGCCTCTACGCTATTGGGTATCCACACGTATTCGGTACGGTCGTCTGCTCGATAAGACGTCGTTACCGTCGAGGTGTCCCGAGAAACGAGCAGTTTTCGGTCGCTTGCCGAAAAGGCTTTGTTATAGAAGTCTTGGTTCAGCCACGTTCTCAGATCGCTGTATCCCCAACAGTTTGCCGAGAGAGAAGGATTTTCGTTCAGGGTATAGCGGTCTTTTTCGGCGTTATAACTGTATTTGGTGTTGTCGAGGTAGGCGTGACAATTCAAAATGGTATCGCTGATGAGATATAAGCGGGGTTGTCCCGACGTCGGTACCGACAGAAAAACCTGCCACTTAATCGGCTCCACTTTGAAATAGTACGTGCTGTTTTCTTCGATGGCGAGGTCGTCCGAAGTGTCATACCGATAGCCGTAAACTTTGGCTTTGGAAATCTTGGCGTACCGCTCGTTATCGTAGGTGCTGGTAAAATACCCGTCGGCATCGGCGAGTTCGCTCATTTCGGCGACGGCTCGGTGGTCGGCTTTGGTTTGCGGATAGTATCCCAGTTCTATATATCCCTGAAAGACGTATCCGGCGGTGTCGGCGTTTTGAGCTTCGCCGGCATTCTGCGCTCCTTCCTGTACTTGTAAAATAAATTTCTCCGTTTCTTCGGAATACTCGATTGTTACGTCGGTTTCGTCATACGAAGAGACGACGGTCGATTTTGACGTCGACGGGGAAGAAGTGTTCTTTTGCGAACCCGTCGAAAAAAGGTTGCAAGCCATCATGCCGCAACAGACCGAAACGCAAAGTAAGGTAACCAATATTTTTTTCATAATGCCTCCCGAGAGTCTTCTATTTTATTATTATAGTAAAAATATGTTTTTTTGTCAATAATACGCACGACTTTTTATGTTTTTTTCAAAAATGCAAAAAGTGCGTTCAAACGGGAATCGTTTGCATCGAAACGGGAAATAATTAAGGAATAATTATGCGAGAAAAGTTTCCCTAACTTGATAGAAAAGATACCGAAACAAGACAATGAATGTTTTTTTGAAAAACATATTTACAGATATAAGTTTTTATGTTATAATAATATGCAATATTTTTTTGCAAAAGGAGTATGAAAAATATGGGTAGATTACGGTATTCCGACAAGACGATGTACGGTGCTGTGCGAGAAGCGTGCGAAAAGCACCCGACGCATGCGGCGTACCGATTTTTGTCGAAAGAAACATCGTATCCGGAGTTTGTGACACGGGTGGACGCATTGGCTTCGGCGTTTTTTGCCGTCGGCATAAGCAAAGGGGACAAGGTGCTGATTCTGTCGCCGAACATTCCGCAGAGCGTGGAGGCGGTCTATGCCGTCAACAAAATCGGAGGCGTGGTGGCTTTGATTCATCCGCTTTCCGCCGAAAACGAGCTTGTGTATTATATGGGGGACACCGACGCCAAAGCGGTGGTTTGTTTGTCGCAAAATCTTCCCATGCTGCTTGCCGCTCGGAAAAAAGCCGAGCGAGACCCCCTTTTGATCGTTGCCGACCAACCGACCTGCGACGACAAAAACGTTTTGGGGTGGAAGACTTTTTCGGAAGGGGGAACGGGGAACAGTCCGACCGAAACCGATAAAGACGCACCCGCCGTCATCTTTTACAGCGGCGGTACGACGGGAAAGCCGAAAGGCGTACTGCTTTCGTCCTATAACCTGAACGTCCTTGCTTTGCAGACCGAATACGCCTGCGGATGCGTGCCGATGTGCGACTATTCCGCTCTTGCGGTGATACCCATTTTTCATGGGTTCGGTTTCGGCGTCAGCGTCCACATGATGCTGTCTTCGGGCGGTTTGACCATTTTGATTCCGAAGTTTTCGGCAAAGGATTTTGCCGATTTGTTGTTGCGGGAAAAGCCCAATATCATAGCCGGCGTGCCGACGCTCTATAACGCTCTTTTAATGGCGCAGGATATGGACGGAGAGGATTTTTCCTTTGTCAAGGGTATCTTTGCGGGCGGCGACGCCTTGCCCGAGAAGTTAAAAAACAACGTGGACGCCTTCTTAAAAGCGCACAACTGCGACGTGGTTTTGCGGGAGGGGTACGGTTTGACGGAAACGGTCACCGCCTGCTGTCTGACACCTGCGACGGGTGCGAAAAAGGGCAGTATCGGTTTGCCGTTCGACGATACCGTTTTCCGTATTTGCAAGCCGAATACCGAAGAAGAATTGCCGATAGGGGAGCGGGGTGAAATCTGCATTACGGGACCTTCGGTGATGCTCGGCTATCTGAACAATCCCGAAGAAACCGACTTGGTTTTGCATCGGGACGAAGGGGGGACGGTCTGGTTGCATACGGGCGACCTCGCCTATATGGACGAGGACGGCTTCGTCTATTTCGTGCAAAGAATCAAACGGATGATTGTTTCGTCCGGCTATAACGTTTTTCCGTCCGAACTGGAAAAAATTCTGAATTTGCATCCGCTTATTGCCGAAAGCTGTTGTATCGGCATAGACGACGCGTATCGCTTGAAAAAAGTCAAGGCGTTTTTGGTATTGAAAGACAAAGCCAATGCCGGCAAAGAAACGGAAGAAAAGATTCTGGCATATTGTGCCGAAAACATGGCAAAGTACGCCGTTCCGTCGGTGATTGAGTTTATCGACGAATTGCCCCATACCAAAGTGGGAAAGGTGGCTTTTGCCGAACTGGAAAAGCGGGAGAAGGAAAAGGAACGGGAGAGCAAACTCGCCGTAAGTAAGGAAGAAGCCTTGCGTATTGCCGTTCGGGAAACGCTCGGAGTGGACTCGTTGAAAAGCGTGGAAGACTTTTTCCGCGCGGGCGGGAATTCCGTCAAAATTTTTATTTTGCTGACCAAAATCAAAAAATACGGGTACGAACTGTCTTTACGGGATTTCAGCTCCGCCAAGTCGGAAGCCGACATTTTGAAAGCCATGCGAGTGGGGGAAGAAGATACCGCCGTCACCGTCGCAAGAGAACAACCTTCCGAAGAAGAACGGGAAGAAATGCGGGAGGTTTTCGGCGAGGAAGTTTCGTCGGTCTATCCTTTGACGCCCATGCAGGAAGCCATTTATTTCCAACTGGAAGAACGAAATTCCAATTTGTATAATACCTTAATCACCGTAGAATGCGGAGAGCGTTTGGACGATAACCTGTTCGGCAAGGCGACCGAACTTCTTGCCGAGCGGTATCCCGTTTTGAAGACGGGCTTTTTTGCGGGAAATAACACTTTTTGGCAATGTATCGTGCCGAGCCGAAAGGCGGAACATTCGGTGCGAAACGGCAACGTCGAGGAGATTGCGCAAGAGGAATGGGGACGGTCGTTTGCCGTCGGCAAGGACGTCTTGCTTCGGATGATTCTCGTCCATGACGGCGAGAAGGATTATATCTTACAAAACGGGCATCATATCGTGATAGACGGCGTGTCGCAGACGTTACTGTTCGTTGCTTTTGCCGATATTTATCGTCAACTCAAAGAGGGAATACCCGAAGGAATCATCGTCAAGGATCTCCGCGCGGCGAGTAAAAAAGACTTGCCGTTTGAAGAATACGTCTACTATCTACGGGGAAAAGACAAGCAGAAAGGTTTGGAGTACTACCGCAGACTTTTGGACGGGTATACCAACGGCGTGGTCAAAATAGACGGTTCTTCTTTGGCACCGAAAATGGGAGATTATTCTACGAAGTATTGCGTTCTCCCCGAAAAGGACGCTAAAGATATTGCCGATTTTGCCAAGAAAGAAGGTATTACCGTCGGGATGCTTTTCAAGGCGGTATGGAGCATTTTGTTGCAAAAATACACCTATACCGAAGATTTGGTTTTCGGGGAGGTGCATCGGGGCAGAGCGGAAGAACTTTCCGGCATCACCGATGCGGTGGGTATGTTCATCAATACCGTTCCCGTTCGTCTGCACGTGGACGCCGACAAGAGCATGCACGACTTTTTCTCGGAAATTCGGGAACAGAACATCCGCTCCAATCCCTATTTGACGGTGGCACTCTCCGACATCAACGCCCAAATCACGCAAGGTGCCGTCGTGGGGACTCTCTTGAACTTCCAAGACAACGACGTGACTTCCTACCATACCGGTTCGGAAGGATTCAAGCGCGTCAAGATTCGCAGTTATAACAATTTTGAATTGGAGTTTGAGGTAACCATCGGCGAGGAACGGTGCGCTTATAACATTTGTTATAACAATTCGGTCTATACCGACGAGGATATTGAAAGGTTGACCGACCGTATTATGCAGGCGTTCCGTTCGATTATACGAAATCCTCAAGCGAAAATCGGAGAAATCGACGTCCTTTCCGAAAAAGAACGGCAAGAACTGGACGGCTTTAACGCGACCGACTTTGATTACGATGAAAACTTGACCGTCGTTCAGCGGTTTGAAAATCAAGTGGCGTTGACGCCGAATCTCGTGGCTTTGGATTTTTACGATCGGCAGATAAGTTATCGGGAAATGGACGAGCAAGCCGATTACCTTGCCGAAGAATTGATGCGGAAAGGTATCCGAAAAGGGGACGTGGTTGCCGTTTATATGCGACGTTGTCCCGAAATGATTATTGCGTTGTACGGCATTTTGAAGTGCGGCGGCGTTTATCTTCCGTTGGACGAAACCTATCCCGTCGACCGTTTGGAATTCGTGGTAAAGGATAGCGGTAGTTCCTGCGTCGTATGCGGGAAAGACACCGTTTTCCCGTTGGATTTTCCCGTCGTAAACGACTGGGAAGGCAAAAAAGGTAAAAAGACGGGGGTGAAACTTTACGGCAAGGACGATGCGTATATTATTTATACTTCGGGCACGACGGGCAAGCCGAAAGGGGTGCAAATCGCCCATAAAGGGTTTGCCAATCTCATGTACGCCTACGAAAAGATTTATGCCTTAAAGCCCACCGACGTCGTTTTACAGGTGGCGAGTTATACCTTCGACCAATCGGTATGGGATATTTTCGGCGTGCTTTGTATCGGCGGACGGTTGGTGCTGATAAACGAGGACGACGTACACGATCCCGAGCGTATCGCATCGTATTCCAATCAAAAAGGGGTTACGATTGCTTCTTTTACACCGGCGATGGTGGCGGAGCTCGATCCGGACGCATTCGACACGTTACGGATTTTGGACACCAGCGGCGAGGCGGCGAGCGCTACCGTTTTGAAGCGGTGGATTCCCACTTTCAAAGTCATCAACACCTACGGCCCTACGGAATGTACCGTAAATACCTGCAGTTATTCCTATGACGGCATGGAACCCGATAACGTGCCCATCGGCGGACCTCTGTACAATACAAGGTTCTTCGTTTTGGACAAAGGCAATCGGCTTTGCGGCGTAGGGATGAACGGAGAACTCTGCATAGCGGGCGACGGCTTGTCGAAAGGCTATCTGCATCGTCCCGAACTGACCGCCGAAAAGTTTGTTCCTTCGGTGGACGGAAAAGGCGTCATGTACCGTTCGGGCGACTTGACGGCATGGCGAAACGACGGCGTGATTCGGTTTTGGAACCGTTTGGACGGGCAGATAAAAATTCGGGGATTTCGTATCGAATTGGGCGAAATCGACAGCGTTTTACGTGCCATACCCGAAGTCAAGGATTGTTACGTGGGCGTGTTTACCTTTACCGACGCCAAAGCGGTGGCGGGGTACGTCGTTACCGACGGCGATCCCGAAAAAATCAAAGAACAAATGCGTGCGAAACTGCCCGAATACATGGTTCCGCAGTATCTTATCAAAATAGAAAGAGTCCCTCGTTCTTTGGCGGGGAAAGTGGACAGAAAACTGTTACCCTTACCGCAAAGAATGGAGAGTAACCATACCCCCCTCGAAAGCAAGGAAGGGAAGGTATTGAAAAAGGCGGTGTACGAACTGCTTGCCTGCGAAAAACTGTACGGAGACGACGACTTTTTCGAGCTTGGCGGGGACAGTATCAAAGCCATTCGTTTGGTGACGAAACTGCGTTCTTTCGGCTATAAAATCACCGTTAAGGACGTCATGAATTTGCGTCTTTTGGGCGAAATTTCCAAAAACATGGTGCAGGAAAAGGAAAATCCCGTTTGGACGTATCCCGAAAATCCGAAGACGAAGGAAGAATACGGTTGTGCGGAGATTTCCGATATCGACTTTGAATATATACGAGAAAAATTCGGGGAAAACGTGGAAAGAATTTATCCCTTGACGCCGTTGCAACAAGGTATGGTTTACCATGCCATGGAGGAGGGAGAATTTCCCGAATACGTGACGCAACGGGTGTTGAAGGCAGAAGCCTTTTCCAGGGATCACATTCGGGAGGCGACCGAGCTGTTAACCACCCGTTTTGAGGTGCTCCGTACCGCCTTCGTGGAAGGCATGAGCGGGGACTGGCAGGTCATCGTAAAGAATCGAGTGCCGGAAATCCTCTTTACTTCGGGAAATGTCGACGAAATCGCCGAAGAAGATCTTTTGCGCGGATTCGACTTGGAAAACGACTGTTTGTTCCGATTGACCTTCGTGGACGAAGGGTACGTCATCCAAACGGCGCACCACGCCATCGTGGACGGTTGGTCGGAAGAAATCATTTGGAATGCCTTCAAAAAATACGACCGTCTTCTTCGGGCGGGCAAGGATTTCGGCAGATTGAAGGCGATGGCTCGCCGGGAGAATCTTGCTTATCCGAGATTCGAACAATACGTAGCCTCCATGAACGCCAAAGACAAGAAGGACGCCGAACGGTATTTTCACACCCTTTTGGACGGCTTTGCAGGAGCAACCTACTTCCCCGCAAAGTCGGGAAAATACGACGTCGAACTGAAAAGAGCGTTGGAAATGAAAGAAATCCTTTCGCCGAAACAATCGGAAAGAATTCACGCGGCTGCCAAAGGTTTGGGTATAACCTTTCCGCTGCTTTGTCAGGTGATTTGGGGGATTGCGTTGGCGCGGTTTAACGGGAAAGAAGAAGCCGTTTTCGGAAACGTCTATTCGGGACGGGACGGCGAAACGTCGCAGACCGGCAATATGGTCGGCATGTATATCAATACCATCCCCGTCCGCGTTAAGGCGAAAGGAAAGGTTTTCGATCTGTTGAAGTCGGTTGCCGAGCAGATAGAAGAAAGCATAGAAAAAGGGTATGTTTCCCTTGCCAAAATCGGTGCTAAGTTCGATACCATTTGCGTCTTCACCAATACCGGCGATCCGATCGATAACGTTTATTCGGAAATCGATCAAACCAACTACAATTTTGAGTGGGAAATCACCGACGGCGAATCCATTTCTACCACCTTCCGCTATAACGGAGACTTGTACAGCGAAGAAGAAATACGGCGTTTGGTGGTGCGATTAAAAGGCATTTTCCGTCAAATCGTGCAAGGGGTAACCAACGTCGAAGATATAGAAGTAGATACCGACGATTTGGGCGAAGGGAAAAAAGATAAAAAGAAAAAGGAAAGAAAACACGAAAGACCGCAAGGCAGAGAAATCATCGTCGCTCGTATCGTGCGAGGTATTTTGGGCGGCGAAACGGTCTACGCCGACGACGATTTCTTCGATTTGGGCGGGGACAGCATCGGCGCCGTTCGACTTTCGGCTCGCTTAAAAGGATTGGGCTACGAAATCAAACTGCGTGATATTACGAAACACCGAACCGTCCGCGCCATCGCCGAAGTTATGCAATATAACGCCGACATAAAAACGGAAGAAAGAAGAAGAAAGTATCAAAAAATCTACCATACCAAAGAAGAATACGGAGCTTTCGGCATCAGTGACGCCGATTTTGAAAGTATCCTCGCAAAATACGGCAATCAGGTGGAAAGAATCTATCCCGTCGTTTCTTTGCAGGAAGGTATGATATATCACTCTTTGGAAGATAACGCTTATATCACGCAGAGTATCGTCAAAATAAAAAGGTGGGACGAACGGCTTGTGCGGGAGTGTCTTATTCTTCTCTCCGTCCGCTATGAAGTTTTGCGTACCGCTTTCGTTTCGACGGAGAGCGGAAACTGGCAAGTCGTCGTCAAAGATCGTCTCCCCGACGTGGAATTTATCGAAAACGGTGACGTGCGGGCGATAGCCAAAGAGCAGTACGAACGGGGATTCGATTTGGAAAACGATATTCTGTTCCGCGTCGTATTCGTCACGCAAGAACAAGAATGTACCATGATTCAAACCGCCCATCACGCCATTTTGGACGGGTGGTCGGAAGACGTACTGTGGAAGACGTACGGAGAATATTATCAAGCTTTGGAAGAAGGCAAGCCTTTTGAAGAACTGAAGAAAAAAGCGCAAGAAGACAACTTGAACAATCCTCGTTTTGAAGAGTTCGTTCTGTTAAACAAAAACAAAAACAAAGACCTCGCCTACGAGTATTTCCGTAGTTTGTTATATGGGTTTGAAGGGACGGTTTATTTCCCGTCGCTGACCGAAGAAATCGGCGTAGAACTGGGTATCGCCAAAGAAAAATCATATACTTTTTCCACCGAAACGTCCGAAAAAATACGGAAATTCGCTTTGCAAAACGAAGTAACCGTTCCCGTATTGTTGGAAACGGTGTGGGGCATCATGCTCGGCAGAGCGACGGGGGCGTACGATGCCGTTTTGGGAAACGTCATTTCGGGCAGAAGCGGCGATATCGTCGGCATGGACGAAATGGTGGGACTCTTTATCAACACCGTTCCCGTTCGCGTGCGCAGTATCGGCTATTTTCGAGAAATTTTGAAGGATACGGCGGAACAGATTCTCGATACCGAAAGTTACGCCTATATTCCTTTCTCCGATACGGGGGCGAAAATAGGAACCGTCTGCGTGTTCGAAAACTACGGGACGGAAGACATGGTGGCACCCGAAGAAGAATACGACCAAACCAACTACGACTTGGAGTGGGAAATTCGCGGGAAGGAAAAAATCACGTTCATTTTACGGTATAACGGCGGTTTGTACACCGACGAAGAAATGCAAAGGGTGTCCGAAGTTTTGCAAAAAGCCATCGTTACGTTGTGCGAAAAAGAAGACGTCACCGCCGAAGAACTGATTACGTTCACGCCGGAAGAACAAGAAGGATACAGAAAAGTCTTTTTGAAAGAAAAAGAGGAAAAAATCGATCGAAAAGAGGAAGCGGTACAGGGAGAACGGGAAGAAATCGTAGCAAAGTGCTTCAAAGAACTGCTGTGTATTCACGAAGTTTTTCGTGACGACGACTTTTTCCTGATCGGCGGTGACAGTATCAAAGCCATCCGCCTTTCGGCAAAGTTACGGGGATTGGGATACGAAATCACCGTCAAAGAAATCACCGCGTGGAGAACGGTACGGGACGTTGCGGAACAGATGAAAAACATGCAGGAAACCGTTACCGAAGAGGAAAACGTTTATTGGAGAAGCGTACAAGAACAATCCAAAAAAATCGGAGATTTATTCTAATGGCAAATAAAAAGAACAATCCGTATTCGACGCAAGAGCTTATACGGGCGCAAAAAGGGTATGAAATCGGAAAAGACGGCTTATACGTTGCTTCCTTTACCTACGCTTTGAGCCGAATAACGGGCAAAAACCTCATGGCCGTCAAGGTCGTGAATCAAGAGGGTGGGGACGTTTTTCATTTCCCTTTAATCGTAGAGGTCGGCGAAAGCTTGGAAAAAACCGTTTTGTCGGTGGCGGAAGCCCTCAAAAAAGTGCCGGGGAGGGGACGGAAATATCGTTTTACGGGAGAAGAAGTCAAAACGTCGGTTACCCTTGATTTTACCGGTAAAGAAAAAATTACGGGCAAAGGTATGCTTCTGTACGGGGGCGAAACTTGGGAATTGTCGCACGAAGGCATCCCCGACGTTCTTGCCGATCAAACGTTTGCCCTCTTTACCGAAAACTTTCCGAAGGCGGTTGCTTTTTGCTTAGCCGAAGTAGAAAAGAAATACGACGGAAAGGCGTTGGGTTGCGAAGGGGTGACCGAAGAAGAATTGGACGATATTTTTGCGAAAGTTCCGCATACGCAATCCATACGGCTTTTGAACGGTTTTCAAGAAAAACAATACATTGATTTTTTACGGAACGGCTCCTTTACGGCTACCGAAAAAATGACGATTTCGGGAAAAATCGACCGAAATCGGTGGAAGGAAGTTTTGGAAAAATTAACGGAAACCTACGACGTCATGCGATGCGAAATCGTGCCGACGAGGACGGGAAGAGTATTCCGCGCAGTCGGCGAAAAAAGGTCGATTTCCTTCGGAATCGGCGAAAACGAAAAGGCTTTTACGGTGTCTTTGTGTGTGCCGGAGTTTCTGTTTTCGGAAAAGGCGAGGCATGCGCTGTTAAGGCAAGCCGTCGGTTTATATACGGGAGAAGAAGTAACCTTTTGGCAAAATACATATCCTTCTTTTACCCCTATCGAAACGAAAGAGTTTTCTTTTGTCGGCACCGAACGGTGTTTGCTTCCTTCGCACGGAAAAGGGTGTCTGGAAGGATGCCTTTCCGGAGAGTGGGCGGGAACCGACGTCGAAACCGTCCGTAAAGCCGTTTTGCGATTTTTGGAAATCGAAACGGGAGAAAAGGTTTCTTTCGATCAAATCGTTTGCAGCGACGATACCGTCATGGACGGAATCGACGAGTTTTCCACTTGCGGCGAGGGAGAACCTTCGGGCGTACTATGCCGCTTCGTAAAAAAAGAAGACGAGTATTACGTCGTACGAAAAGAGAGCTACCCCGTCGTTTTGAACTTCGTCTTGAAAAAGGATCACACCGAGTGGTATTTGCAAGACAGTGCCACCCTTTTTTGCGAGCAGGACAAAGAGGCGCAAAAAGAACTTTTCTCTCGTGTCTTGCTCGGTACAGAAGACTTGGGCGGCAAGGTTTTGCAAGGAGAAAAAACGCAAGAATCTTTCACCACGCTGGTCGAAAAAATGATTTGGGAAAGTCAAGACGTTTTGCTTCGTTACCAAGGGAAGGATTATACGAGAAAAGAGGTTTTGCAAAAGTCCAAAAACATAGCTTACGCCATCCACCGAAAAATCGGAAGCAGGCAGGTAGTCGCACTGCGGTGCGAGCGTAGCGAAAAGATGATTATCGCACTGTTCGGTATCATTCTTTCGGGAAACGTGTATTTGCCCGTCGGGTGCGATTATCCCGAAGAACGCGTTGCGTACATGATCCGTCAAGCCGATGCGAAAATGATAATTGAGGATACCGTACGGAAGGATACGGGACTCCCGACGATAGTTTTAAGCGAGTATTCGTTTGGAGAAGAAACCTTTACGGATACCTCGTTAAAACCGGACGACATTGCCTATATTCTGTTTACGTCGGGTTCTACGGGCAGACCGAAAGGCGCCAAAATCAGTCATCGTGCCATCAGCAATCGTATCGAATGGATGGAGAAGTGTTATCCGATACAGGGTGGAAGAATTTTGCAAAAAACGCCGTACACGTTCGACGTGTCTTTATGGGAACTGTTTTGGAACGTATTGTACGGGGGAACGATGGTGATTATGCCCCCCGAACAGCATGCCGACGTAGCCGAAATATATCGCGTCGTTCGGCAGGAAAAAATCACGCACGTCCACTTCGTGCCGTCCATGTACGACATCTTTTTGGAGTATACGCAAGGGAAGGAAATACCGGTAAAACATTTGTTTCTTTCGGGGGAAAAACTCAAGCAGGGGACGGTCAAGAAGCATTATCGAACCTTTCCCGAAACGCAGTTGCATAACCTTTACGGACCTACGGAATGTGCGGTCGACGTGACGTACTACGACTGTTACGGAGACGAAAAAGAAATTCCGCTCGGTTTTCCCATCGATAACTGTGAAATTACGGTGGAGAACGGCGTTCCGCTTCCGCCCTACGTCAACGGAGAAATCGTTATTGCCGGCGTACCGGTAGGGTGTGGCTACGTCGGAGGTACCGAAGGGGGATTTGTCGAAGGCAAATACCGTACCGGAGACGTCGGTTGGTACGACGAAAAGGGTATTTTGTATTTTGTCGGCAGAAAAGACAGTCAGGTGAAGATAAACGGACAACGTACCGAAACGTCGGAAATCGAAAAAGTCGTCGAAGAAGCGTGCGGGTCGGAAACCGCCGTTACCGTTTCCGAAAACGGCATTGTTTTGGCGTACGTTTTGGGGGAAGGCAACGAAAAGGAAATTATGGAAGCGTGCCAAAACCGTTTACCTTCGTTCATGATTCCCGCCGCCGTCGTGTTTTTGTCCTCTTTCCCGCTTACGGCGAACGGGAAAATCGACAAGAAAAAGTTGCCCGCTTTGCAAGAAAAACGTAGGAACGCGCCTATCGGGAAGCGGGAAGAATTCCTTGCCAATCTGTTGGGTACGACCGATCGACGGGAAGAAATCTTTTCTTCGCCGAGAACGTCTCGGGATATTCAGAAAGCTTTATACCAAATCGATCGAGAAGGCTACGCTCTTTCCGTCCGTCGATTATTCGAAGGCAGAACGGTGGAAAAAATCGCATCCTTTCTTCGTCGAAAAGGGGAAACGGTGGAGGATATTCGCAGGTGGCGTTATACCGTCACGCCTTCATCCAAAGAAGAATTCGGCGCACCGAGTTTAACCGAAGAAGAATTCCTCTATCTTAAGAGAAAATACGGGGAAGACGTAGAGCGTATTTATCCCGTCACGCCTCTGCAGGAAGGCATGATGTATCACGGCTTGGATCAGGGACTTTTTCCCGAATACATTACCCAGAGAATCGTCCATATCGCAGGCGTCCATCGTGAGTTGGCTAAGAATGCAATCTATCTTTTGGGTATCCGATATGACATATTAAGGACAGCATTCGTCATATTGGAGAGCGGAAGCTATCAAGTTTTGTTACGGAACAGAAAACCCGAAATTTCCGTAGCGGAGGGTGATCCGAATAAGATTGCGGCGGCGGATTTGGTTCGGGGATTCGATCTCGCCACCGAATCGCTTTTCCGTTTTACCATCGTGGGGGATAAAGTGGTACAGACCGCCCACCATATTATTTTGGACGGTTGGTCGGAAGGAGTTTTGTGGGACGCTTTTGTGCGATATTATCATAGACTTTTGCAAGGGGAAGACTTAGAAACCGTGCGGAAAGAAGCGTACGAAGAAAGCATTACGAAACCTCGCTTTGAGGAGTACGTTTCTTATATCCGTTCCAAAGACAAAGAGAAAGCGAAAAAGTATTTTCGAGGGTTGATGGACGGTTTCTCGGGCGCTACCCGCTATCCTTCGGAGAATAGCGGAATACGAATGGGACGCGCCGCCGAAATTCAAAGTTCTTTCCCTGCCGAGCTTGCCGAAGAAATATCGCTCTATGCGGTCAAAAATGGCGTTACCGTTTCGATTCTTACGCAAGCGGTCTGGGGCATCCTTCTCGCCAAAGCCAACGGTGTCGACGACGTCGTTTTCGGAAACGTCGTTTCGGGTAGGTCGGGGGATATCCTCGGTGTCGAAGAAATGGTCGGCATGTTTATCAATACCGTTCCCGTCCGTTATAAAATCAAGGGTTCTTTCCGTTCTTTCTTAGCGCAGGCGACCATGCAGGGTGCCGAAACGGCGGAGTACAGCTATTTGGCGTTATCGGACAGCGGAGCCGATATTCAGACCATTACCGTTTTTGAAAACTTCGGTAAGGACGAAAATGAATTCGTGATCGAAGAAGAACTCGATCAATCCAGTTATGACTTGGAATTCGAGTTGTCCGACGAAGAAAATTTCCGATTCGTTTTGTATTATAACGCCAATCTTTATGCCAAAGAGGATATGGAGTCTTTTCTGACATATATGCAAAATATCTTCCGTATCGTCTTGAAAAACGATTCTGTTTCGGTGGAAGATATTGAATTTTTGAGTGAAGAAGAAAAAGCAAGATTTGCTCGGATGTCGGAAAAAACCACCGTTGCGAAACCGAAGAAAAAGACCAAAGATAAGCCCCTTTCCGAACGTGAAAAATGCGTGGAAAAGTGTTTTTGCGAGGTGCTTTCGCTTTCGCAGTGTTATCGGGACGACGACTTTTTTGAAGTGGGCGGCGACAGTATCAAAGCCATTCGTCTGTCGGCAAAACTCCGGACGAGCGGGTATCGGGTAACCGTTAAAGAAATTACGGTACAAAGAACCCTTGCCGAAATCGCCTCCGTCATGGAAAGAATCAGCGACAGAGAAAATTGTTACGGCATATTTGAGCCGAGTTACGAACAAAAGCTGTTTTTGCAGGGAGAATTCGGAGCCGAAGAAAACTATTTGGACGTCTTATGTCGTATTGACAAAAAAATCTTTAACGCGGCGTATGTAAAAAAAGCTTTGCACATGTTGTACGACCGACACGATATGTTGCGTGCGAGGATCGCCGGCGGCAGAACGGTGGTTCGTCCGCCCGAAAGTGCGGTGGAACTCCCTCTGCGTATCGTTCACTTGTCGGGTGAAAACGTAAACAGCGAAATCGAAAAGGAATGTTTCTTGGAGCGGCAACGGATTCTTCTGCACGAAACGGGATTGTTCCGTTCCGTCATTTTTGAAACCGACGGAGACGGATATTTGTATTTCTGTCCCCACCATTACGTTGCGGACAGCGTTTCGTTGGAAATTTTAGCGACCGAATTTATGAGCCTGTATCGAAGCATGCAGGAGGGGAAAGAACCCGTTTTCGGAAAAAACACCACGCCGTATCCCGTTTGGTCGGACAAGGTGGCACACGCCGACTTGACCAAAGAGGAGCGGAAACGCTGGGCGTGTCGAGAAGAAGCCATGGTGCCGTACAAGAGAAACGGTACCGAAAAAGCGGTGACCGAAAAAGTTCTTTCGGTGGCGTATGCCGATATTATGCGTGCCGGTAAAAAATTCGGCGCCGACGGGGATTGCGTTTTCTTGACCGCCTTGAGTAAAACTTTGTACGAACAATACGGGTGCGAACGAAAGATTATCACGAAAGAAGGGCATGGGCGTCAAGCTTTCGAGGACGTAGACGTCAGCGGTACGGTGGGTTGGTTTACGACGGAGTATCCCGTTTTGACGTGCGGCAGCGAGAACGTCGTCGAAGCGTTTTTGCATAATAAAGAAGAAATCTATTCGGTTCCCGACGGCGGAATTCGATACGGGAACGTGGCAAAAACCCGTTCGGACGTTTTATATAATTTTGTGGGAGAAGGGGAAATAGAAGAGAAAGACTTTACGTTCATGCGGTTCCCTTACCGCCTCGAAAACGTGGGCAAAGAATTGTACGACGTGGAAATCGGTATCAAGAAGGGGTATCCCGTTTTGACGTTGCTTTCCAACGGTTTAACCGACGAGGAGATCGCTCGTTTTGTTGAAAAATACGAAAAAAATCTCTCCGTGGTCGTGAAGACCTTAAAGAAAACCGACAAGATATCTTCGCCGGCGGATTACGGCATGGCGGGACTGACGCGAGAGGATTTCGACGATGTTTTACAGCGGGTTTCCCTCGATAATCTGGAAGAAATCGCACCCCTTACCTTTTTGCAGGAAGGGATGCTTTACCACACTTTGACTTTGCCCGAAAACAGGGAGTACGTCGAGCAGAACATAACGGAATTCCCCTTCCCCTTTGATAAGGCGACCATTTATCAAGCGGTGCAGCTTTTGGCGAAACGGTTCGGCGTCCTTCGCACCAAATATATTTTGTGCCAAAGCGGAAGGTATTTGCAGGCGGTTCAAAAGAATGCCGAAATACCCGTTTCTTTTTCGGAGGAAGACTATCGGGAAGTAGCGGAAAGAGAGGTTCGACGGGGGTTTGATCCCTTTACCGAGCCGTCGGTGCGTACCGTTTTCGTGCCGTCCGAAAAAGGATTTATCTTTATTTGGACGTATCACCACGTTTCCTACGATGCGTGGAGCGATGCGAAAATCGTCAAAAGCTTCGTGGAGTTCTATAAAAAACCACGTTGGACGGAACGATTGGAAGAGGAAAAACGGCAGGAAAAAACCTTCTGTGCGTACGCCAGAAAGATACGTAAATCCGATCTCGAAACGCTTTACGAGTATTGGGATTCCGTCGTTTCGGGCGGAAAAAGAACGGCAATCGGAAAAGGCAAAGTGGGCGGCAGAACGGCGGAAATCGATCGCCGCTTACGTTGCGGCGAGGAGATCGGGAAGTTTGCTTTGCGGAAAAAAGTCAAAGAAAATTCGGTATTGGAAGCCGCCGCGGCGTTGCTGCTGAAACTGATTACGGGGCAGGATGACGTCCTCTTCGGGAAGGTGGTTTCCGGAAAAACGACGGAGGAGGGATTGACCGATTCGGTCGGTTTGTACATCAACACCGTACCCGTTCGTTCTACCGAAGAAAGCGTGGAAAAGATATTGGCGGAAATCGACAGGCAGGCGTTGGTCGCCGATAAAAACGGCGTTTGTTCTTATGCCGAAATTCTCCGTCGCAACAAGATGAGCGATCCCGTTGATTTTCTGTTCGTCAACAACGCCTTTACCGAAGAGGTTTTTCCCGACCGAGAAGATTTTTCCATTATCGACGTGCGGGACAGTACCAACTATAATATTACATTCAGCGTGTTCGATAAGGAAAGTTACGGCGTCGGTATCTCGTATTACGAAGGCAGAATCCACGTGAAAGAAGCTTCTCTGTATTTGGATTGGTACGAAAAGTGTTTGGAATTTATTCTGTCGGGTAGCGGTTATCTGTCCGATATTCGAAAGGCACTCGGGTGCAAGAAGAAGGAAAACCAAAGAACCAAAATCGACGAAAGACAACCGGAGAACGCAAGAGAAGAAGAAATACTGAATCTCTGCCGAACCGTATTGCCCGATATCGACTTCTGTACGCCGTTTTCCGAATTTTGGGTGAGCAGTATCGACCGCATAAAAATAGCCGTGCGTCTCTCGAAAAAAGGAGTAACGATGTCCGATGTTTCGTTAGCCGAATCGGTCTGCGATATTTGTCGTCCTCATAAAAACTATTTTATAACGTTGACGAAAAAGGGTAACCGAAAAGCCATTATCGGTATCCCTTATGCCGGAGCATCGGGAAGAATCTATACGAGTTTGGCACAAAAAACGGAAGGGTACGACTTTTATGCGTCCTTATCGTCGTCTTATGCCGAGCAGGAGCTGCCGCTCGTTCGGAAAGAACTCCGCCGTATCGAAGAAGAGTATGACGAAGTGCAGTATTACGGGCATTGCGTAGGCGGTGTTTTGCTTTTGGATATATTGCCGAGCTTGCCGAAAGGAAAGGTTATTATCGGCGGATACATTCCCGACCGCATTACGTCGGTATTCGGCAGACCGTTGAACGGGTGGAAGAACGCCTCGAACGAGGAAATCGAAAATGCCCTCCAAAAGGCGGGATTGCATTTGAGCGAGGAGAAAGACACCGTTTTCGAGAAATTCCGTATCGACACCGAACTGGTTGCCATAGCCGAAGCCAAGAAGCGGGAAAAACTGCCGTATGACTGCGAAGTCCTGTTGGCGAACGACGATCCGTTTGCTCGGGAGATTCGTTTGGCAAAGAAGCGGTATTTGAAGTATTTCAAAGACGCCCAAATAACGGTTTTCCCGTATCGGGGGCATTACTTTATCGATACTACGGTTTTTTATAGCCTACTGACGGAAAAATTGGAGGAAAAATGAGAAAAATACCCGTACGGGAATATGCTTGCTACGGCGTGGGCAGTATCGGAAAAGGGTTGGTCGACTCCGTCGTATCCACCTTCGTTTTGATATACTTCACCGATGCCGTCGGACTGCTTCCCGCCGTCGCCGGTGCGGTGATTTTCGTGGCGAAATTGCTCGTTATGGCGGGTTTGCCCTTTGCGGGAATCCGGATGGATAAGACGGTATCCAAGTGGGGGCGGTTTCGTCCGTACGTCTTATGGCTGTCCCTTTTGACGGCTGTCGTAACCGCCTTCTTGTTCCTTTCGCCCGATTTCTATCGCGTAATGGGGGTGGCAAAAAGTTTCTTATGCTTCTTTACCTATTTTCTATGGGAAATCGTCTATAATTTGCAGGACGTTCCGTTTTGGAGTTTGGCTTCGGTGGTAAGCGAAAAGGAGGAAGAACGTTCTTCGTTTCTGTCGATAGCCGATGCCTTGACGACGGTGGGAGGTTTGGCACCCGTTCTTTCGGTACCCTATCTCGTAGACGCCTTCGGAAACGAATTCGGTTATCTCTATGCCGGCTTGATTTTCGGTACGGTCGGGGGACTGCTCGCCACGACTTCCTTTTTTGTAAAAGAAAGGATAACCGTACCGAGCGAAACGGTTACCCTAAAGCAAAGTTTTAAGATATTGTTTTCCTC
>DCGI01000072.1:24743-49477 GCA_002315475.1 Christensenella sp. UBA1782
GTAGTTTTCCAATAAACCCTTTTTGATTTTTAATTTGTCGCTCCTGTTTGTTTCCTTCCTTTCCTGTTACGGAGAAGCGAGTACCTATTTGGGTAAATACCTGTATACCGTTGTCGACGGCAAGATACTGTATCCCGACGGGACGCCTTCTTTTTGGTCGGTCGGCTTGTATCTGTCCGCTTTGGTGATTGCGGGCGGGGTGGGTTCTTTGGTCGCCGATGCCGTATTCCCCCCTTTGTTTAAGCGATTCCGATTAAAAAAATCTTTTTTACTGTTTGCGGGAATTGCCGTTCCCGTCCTTGTCGGATTTTACTTTTTGGGGTATAATAAAATGGGAAGGGCGTCCCCGTATCTGTTATTGTTCTTTTTGGCGGTGAGCGGATTTTTGGAAGGAACTTTTTTTGCGATGAAATGCAATTTGATTCCCGAGTGCGCCGATTACGGAGAATGGAAAAGCGGGGTGCGGCAGGACGGTACGCTGTTTTCGGTACAGGTTATGTTGACGCAGATATACGAAGCGTTACCGATTTTGGCGATTGCGTTGCTGTTGCAGTTTTCGGGGTACGTCGAGCCGAACGGCGAAGAAATCGTTTTGCAGAACGATACGGTCAAAAACGCTTTGTATGCCGGCATCACGTTGCTACCCTGTGCGGGCATCGTCCTTGCGTCGATTCCCGTTTGTTTTTATAAGTACGACGGAGCTTTCCGTCAAAAGGTTCGGCGGGAGCTTTCCGCCGGTAGAAAGGAGGAATAAGGTATGCATCCGGAAGGACATTGGGGTTCGGAAACATTTTTGTATTTCGATTTTTTCAGCGATTTGAGTTCTTATATCATCTTCGTCGCTATTTTTATTACGGCGTTTTTCGTCCGAAAATTGGATAACGGCTGGTTGCGGCTCGGCTACGAAAAGACGGAGGGACTTCGTAAAAAGAATAAGTTTTTATCGATACTTTTTTCGCATACGACGTGGCGCGTACTCAACGCCGCCGCCTACATTCTTTTCTTTTGGGCGTTCGGGGCGTTGCACGAAATTTTCGACTTTTTGGAGGACGGAAGATATTTTACGTTGGTCAATTATTTTGCCGTACTGTATTTCGGTTGGATCGTCGACGCACCCGCCATGTTCTTACTCGGGTGCGACGTAAGAAAATCGATGGATTTCATTACGCCGTTTGCCGCGCTCGACCTTGCCATTTGTAAAATCGGCTGTTTCTGTGCGGGATGTTGCAACGGAATCGCTTGGAACGGCGGTTTTTATAATTACAATACCAACCGCGTGGAATTCCCCGTACAGCTTTTGGAAAGCATGATGGCGTTCCTCATTTGTGCCTTTTTGTTTTATTACGTAAGCAAGAAAAAAACGGACGGAAAAGCCTATCCGATTTATATGATTCTGTATTCGGGAACGAGATTTTTGACGGAATTTTTAAGGGACGATTTCAAAGCCAACTGGCTCGGCATGAAACCTTTTCAGGTGTTGTGCCTAATCGGCGTTTTGGCGGGAGTCGTTTGGTTGGTGATTATTCGTATTTTGGATAAAAAACAAAAAAGATTACTGTATAATACCAACCTTGCGGAATTTTGGATGAAGAAAAAAAATGTTGCTCGTTCTTGACGATTTGGTTCCGTTGCAACGGGAATTTCCCTGTTTATACTCGAAACTTTCGCCGCAAAGGAGAGAAAAGGTTGACAGACTTCGGTTTGCGGAAGATAAGGTTTCGTCCGCTTGCGCTTTTTTGCTTTTGCGGATTCTTCTTGCGGAGGAATGTCAGTTTTTCGATATGCCGGTTTTCGACGAAAAAAGGGGAAAGCCCTCTTTACGCGTTCGCACGGATATTCGCTTTAACCTCGCCCACGACAGAAAGGGCGTCGTTTGCGCTCTTTCGGAGTGCGAGGTAGGTGCGGATATCCAAGACCTTATTTCTTGCGAAAAAGGTCTTACCGAAAGGATACTTTCGGAGTGCGAACGTGCCACCCTCGCACCCGTTCTTTCCGATGCAATTTTGACGAGGATGTGGACGTTGAAAGAAAGTTTCGGAAAATACGGCGGAGAAGGGGTTTTTGAGCATCTTACCGATACCGATTTTTCATCGATGACGGAAGACGGCACCTATCTTTATAAGGGATTAACGTTGCAAACGGGACGAAAAAATGATATTTTTTATGCGGTTTGTTCCGAAAAAGTGCAAGAAATTGCTTTCATTTCGTCTTCCGAATTTTTGAAAAAAGTTCGTTCTCTTTCGGAAGTCTGACGCAAGCGGCGTTATAATTGTTCCAAAAGTTCTCGCAATTCTTCTTCGGTCAGGGAAGTAACTTTATCGAGGTCGCTCCGCACGATGTTTTCGGCGGTTGTGAAAGGAATTTCCGAGGTGTCTCCCAGACGTTTTCGTTCGGAAAGGTAGTCGTTTGCGCCTTGTCCCAAGTCGTTTTCGATGATGTTTTCCAATTCTTGTCTTGCTTCTTGTAACGAAGCGAAAGAGTCGTCGTAGGCTTTCAAAAGTTCTTCTCGGGAGCGGTAAGAATTCATTTTTTCACAGAACCGTCTCAGGCGTTCGTTTTCCAAGGCGTACCGAACCCGCAGTTCGGTTAGATATTCTTCTTGCCGTTTTTTGGCAAAAACCAAAGTATCGGCGATTTCTTGTTCTTTTTGCCGATATTCCTCGATTTTTTTACGCAATTCATCATTTTCGATGCGTAGTTGTTCGATACGTTCGGCTTGCTTTTTAATCAGGACGGTATAGCCTTCCGTCGGTTCTTGTTTTTTACGTTTTCCTATCATGCTCTTCATTATGAACAAAAAAGGAAAGAATATTCTGTTTTTCTTTGTCCTATCTTGTCAAAATCTCGGTTATTTGGTATACTATAGGCTAATCAATAAAAAAAGCGGAGAAGACTATGAAAAAAACTTTTTTACAGTTCGTTATCGGTGACGTCTATAACGGTTTAACAAAATTGAATACCATTTCCAAACAAAAGGGATTTTTTCCGATTCGGCAGGCAGTCGGTCGGTTCAAAATGATGAATGCTTTATCGGCGTTAAAAGAAAAAATGTATACCGTCGTGGGTTCTTTACAATGCGTCGGGTATGTGTCCAACGAACCCCTTTCCTTCGAGCATAAGGAAAACGGTACCAAAGTGGATTTGGCGGTGGGAAAAAGTTTCGCCAAAAACGTTTTTGACTGTGCCTGGTTGCACGTGACCGGTACCCTTCCCGAAGGGTATAATGCCGAAGACGTGGTGTTCTTAATCGATACGGCGGGAGAAGGTTTGGTCTTCGACCGGTTCGGTAGCGTAAAACAAGGTATCACCACTTTTTGCAGTCAGTTCGACTATACGTTGGGGATGCCCGAAAAGAAAGTCGTTTTGACGGACGGACTGACGGACGGACGGAACATTGATTTTTATATAGACTGCGGTGCAAACGATTTGTTCGGCAATTTGAAAAAAAGCGGAGAGTTGCAGCAGCTCGACATTGCCGTCCCGCAAAAGAACGTGATTGCGCTCTATTACGATTTGGAAGCGTTGCTGTCGGTATTTGATAACAATAAAAACGACGGGTATTTTGCGAAGCTCTACGAAGCTTTACGGAAAAGCGTCGTCGGTATCGAAAATATGACCGACGAACGGGCAGCCGAGAGCCGTAAGATTCTGGCGGAATTTTTAACCGCAAAAAACGACGATGAAAACGTTTTTTCGTACACCGCCGTAGGACACGCACACCTCGACCTCGCATGGCTGTGGCCGATTCGGGAAAGTATCCGCAAGGGCGGCAGAACCTTTTCCAATCAACTTTTGAACATTCGGTTGTTTGACGGGTATATCTTCGGTGCTTCGCAGGCACAACTCTATCAATGGGTAAAAGACGCCTATCCCGACGTTTACGAGGGGGTACGAGAGGCGATTCGGCAAGGCAGATGGGAAGTGCAGGGTGCCACGTGGGTGGAAATGGACAGTAACCTTACGGGTGCCGAAAGCCTTGTGCGACAATTCTTTTACGGTAAGAAATTCTTTCGAGAAGAATTCGGTTTGGATATGAAGATTTTGTGGCTACCCGACAGCTTCGGCTACTCCGCCTGTTTGCCGCAACTGATGGCGCAAGCCGACGTTCCGTATTTTTTAACGCAAAAAATGAGCTGGAACACCGTCAATCAATTCCCCTATCATACTTTCCGTTGGGAAGGTTTGGACGGTACGCCCGTTCTTGCGCACATGCTTCCCGAAAACACCTATAACGGTCCCGCCACCGGCAACAAAGCGGTTTTCGGCGAAAAGAATTATAAGGAAAGAAAAATTCACAGAGAGGCGGTTTCTCTGTTCGGTATCGGGGACGGAGGTGCCGGTCCGGGATTCGATCACATCGAACGGGCTGCGAGAATGGCGGACGTCAAAGGACTTCCTCGTTATCGGTTCGGGACGGCGGCAGAGTTCTTTACGAAACTCAGCGGTGAAGCCATCGATTTCCCCACCCATCGGGGAGAATTGTATTTGGAGCGTCATCAAGGTACGTACACCACCCGCGTCCGCAACAAACAAAACAACCGCCGTTGTGAAAGGTTGTTGACAAATTATGAAAAATTGGCGGCGATTGCTTCGGACAGAGGCATGGAACTGCCCATCGGCAAAGAAGAATGGGAAAAGATTTGGAAAGAGGTGCTTTTGTATCAATTCCACGACATTCTGCCCGGTTCTTCCATCAATCGCGTTTACGAGGAAACGGACGCCCGCTACGAAATCATGACGGAGCGATTAAACGAGGGTATAGAAATCCTTTTGAAATCGTTGGCACCCGAGAACGGCGTCGTCAACATGACGTCTTTCGCTTATTCCTTACCCATCAAGGGCAAAGAAGGATGGTATCGTGCCGAAGTGCCTGCCTGCGGTACGGTTTCGTTGGATTCTCAACCGAAAATGACGGAGTTTTTTGCTCAAGCGTCGGGGGAAACGTTGGAAAACGACAAAGTTATCGTTCGCTTCGAAAAAGGCTTAATCGTTTCGATTTTCGATAAGGAGCAACAAAAAGAAATGGTACCGAAAGGGGAAAAGGTAAACGTATTCAGTCAGTATACCGATATGGGCGACTGTTGGGATATTCGTCCCGTTCAGTATCAAAAATGCAAAAAGAACGCCGAGCTAACCGCTTTCTCGGTGGGGACGGACGGGGCAAAAGCCTTTGCCAACGTATCGTACCGTATCGAAAATACCACCGTTGCGCAGGAAATCTCCGTTTTGGACGGTTCTCCGATGATTACCTTCCGCACCACCGTCGACAACCATTGTTCGAAAAAAATGCTTCGCGTGGCTCTGCCGTTTGCCGTATCGAGCGAAGAAGCAAGCTTTAATATCCAATTCGGGCATTTGAAAAGAAAGACGACCGAAAAGAACGGTATCGAGAAGGCACAGTTTGAAGTCAGCGGACAGAAATTCGTCGACTTATCCGAAGAAACTTTCGGCGTTTCCGTTTTGAACGACTGTAAATACGGCTATCGCGTCAAGGGACACGTTATAGATATGGATATTCTCCGCACGCCGCGAGGGGGGCCGGGTAAACAGGTCGACCAAGGATTACATACCTTTACGTATGCGATTTATCCGCATAAAGGAAAACTCGGCATAGATACCTATAAACAAGCCTATTTACTCAACAATCCCCTTTTGCAGATGGACGGAACGGGAACGGAAGAAAAGTACTATTCGAGCGATAACGAACATATTATAGTGGAAGCGGTGAAGTGTCCCGAAGACGGGAACGGCGTCATCCTCAGAGTTTATAACGCTTCCGAAGAGGAACAAACGGCAACGGTTTGCGTGCCGGGCTACAGCGCCAAGGAAAAGGTCAATATTATGGAAGAAAGGATTGCCGCTTGCGACGAAAAGATAACCCTTCCGTCCTTCTCTTTTGCGTCCGTCCGTTTCGTAAAGGAGGGCGTATGACGAGAATGGCTCGGTTTGAAAAGGTTTCTTTCGAGCGGTTTACCGAAGGCTGCACGCGAGAGGACGTTCGGGAAATCTACGATGCGATAAAATTGCCCGTTCGCGCAACGAAAGGAAGTGCCGGATATGATTTTTATATACCGTACGACCTTACCTTGCAGGCGGGCGAAAGCGCCTTAATACCGACGGGAATCCGCGTCTGTATGGAAGGAGGGTGGATGCTTCAGCTCTACCCTCGTAGCGGATTGGGATTCAAATACCGTTTGCAATTAAACAATACGGTGGGCATCGTTGACAGCGACTACTACTATGGTGCCAACGACGGGCATATTTTCTGCAAAATCACCAACGATTCCCGAGAAGGAAAGACGGTGGCGTTAAAACGGGGCGATGCCTTTTGTCAGGGGATTTTCGTGCCGTACGGTATCACGTACGACGATGCGTGCGAAGGCGTGCGGACGGGTGGTTTCGGCAGTACGGATCAAAATTCTTCCGCAAAATAAACCCCGAAAAAGCGGATTGTGTTTTATGACGTTTTTCGCCCCAAGATATAGTGGCGTGCAAGAATATTTTTTCGACAAATGCGGTCGGGAGGTTTACAAAAATCGCCCGATGTTGTATACTCAATAACACGAAATACGAGGAAAGGAATTATGTTTTACGACGAGGACGTCAAAAATAAACTTTTGATTTTGTTTATTTTAGATAAATACGAAACGCCTATCTGTCAAGATATCTTGATGCAGATGTGTTGCGTCGATAACAACTGGATTCCGTACTTTTGTTTCGGTCATTTCGTGGAAGAATTGAGTCATGCGGGTTTGATTTCCTGTCAACCCGACAAAATGAACGCAGACGATTCTTTGCTCGCCATCAGCGACGACGGAAAAATTTGTCTCAGTATGTTTTACAGCAGTATTTTTAAGTCCTTGCGTGACGACGTTTCCGATTACATACGGGAAAACAAATTAAAATACCGCAGAAAGCAGGAATTTGTCTGTAACGTGGAAGCCAACGAGGACGGCACGAGTACGTTGCATTGTATGGTTTTGAACGGGCAGGTCGTGTTGTTTGAATTAAAATTCGTCGTGCCGAATGAAAAAAAAGCGGAAAGCGTGGCGCAAAAATGGCAGGAAGCCGCTCCCGAAGTATATAAAAATTATGTAGATTTATTGATCGATTAAATGAAAGTTTAATCGATTTTTTGTTTTTTATCAGGTTATTTTAGAGTATATTTTATAGTTTTCAGTATAATGATAGTATAGTTACCGTAAAGGAGATGTTTATGAAAGTCACGTTGAATCCCGATAAGAAAATCGTAAAAACGGTGAAGGAAGGCTTGAAAAAGAAGGGCGGGTATTGCCCTTGTCGTCGTGAAAAAACCGAAGATACCAAGTGTATGTGCAAGGAATTTCGGGATCAAATTGCCGATCCGAATTTCGAGGGTTTTTGCCATTGTATGCTCTATTATAAATCGAAATAAACATGAGCGTTTTTGAAAGTGTATGTTTGTTGTTATGCGGTGTAGGCGTATTCCTCACCGGTATGAAACTGATGGGTGACGGACTGGGAAAAGGCTCGGCAAAGAGTATCCGTACTCTCTTTTCCAAAATCAATAATCGCCCGTTTGCGTTATACGGATTGGGCGTGGGTACGACCGCCGTCGTGCAGTCTTCCGCAGCCACCACCGTCATGAGTATGGGACTTGCGGGGACGGGAATAATGACCGTTCGGCAGGCTTGTTATTTCGTGTTGGGAGCAAGATTGGGGACGACGGTTACCGGTATTTTGGTGTCCCTTTCGGGCATCGGGATCACCCCTGTCCTGATGACTTTTTCTTTGGTCGGCATTTGTTTGATTCTGTTCGTCGGAAAAGAGATTTGGAAGGCTATAGGATACATTTTAACGGGTTTCGGAATCCTTTTTGCCGGAATGAACATGATGACCGAAGCGATTACCGAGCAGGCTCGTATCGGTGCTTTCTTTGTGGAACTGTTCCATTCTTTGGACTTCCCTCTATTGCTTATTTTAGTCGGTGCGGCGTTTACGGCTTTGATTCAGTCGTCTTCGGCGACGACGGGTATTTTGATTACCTTACTATCGTCGAATGCTTTGGAAGTGTCGCAGGGTATTTTCCTTTTGATCGGTGCCACCGTCGGTACCTGCATTACGTCGGTGCTTGCTTCGTTCGGTTCGGATATACGGGGGAAACGGATAGCCGCCTTTAACGTGTTGAGTTCGGTTATCGGCGCCGTACTGATCGGCGGCATCGTTTGGATCTTTCAAGGGGGCGTGGTTTCTCTTTTATCGTTTATTCGCCTTCCGCAATGGCAACTTTCCCTTTTCGGCGTGGGGTACAGTTTGTTGGCTTCTTTGGTGTGTTTGCCTCTCGTACCGGTATTGGAAAGACTTACCGAAAAGGTGTTTGTTTCCAAAGAAAAAGAGGAAGCTTTTTCCTGTTTCTTTATAGAGGAGAATGCCTTAAAAACGCCTGCCGTCGCTTTGTTGCAAGTTAAAAAAGAGGTGGAAAATTTAGCTTGTCTGGCGCAAGACAATTTACGGGCCGGTTTGCACGTTTTCCTTACGCAAAATACCGATACCGTCAAGCGTGTGGAAAAAGAGGAGGAGAGGATCGATTTTCTGACCAAAAAGATAGGAGAGTATCTCGTCAGTTTGGCGGGCAAAAATCTTATGCCGGCGGACGAACGACTGCTTGGCTCGTTGCATCACGTCGTCAACGATATAGAACGTATCGGCGACCATGCGACGGGGTTTATGAAAGCGGGCAAAAAAATGAAAGAAGAAAACGTCGTGTTCTCGGAGGAAGCCTGTGAAGAATTGCGTTTGATGGCGGAACGCGTCTACGCCTTGTACGGGTATGCGTTAGAAACTTTCCGCACGCGGAAGACGCAGTACCTCGGGGAGGTCGATAAGACGGAACGGGAAGTGGACGGCATGAAAAAAGCTTTAATCGACAGCCACGTCAAACGTCTGCAAGCGGGAAACTGTACCATACAAACCGGCGTATATTTTTACGATGCCGTTGCTTCTTTGGAAAGGATAGGAGACCACTTGGAAAACATCGCCTACAGTATTCGCAGTATAACGGGTAGCGTTTCCTAAAAACAAGGTGTAAAAAACGTCGGAAACGCAAGTTACGTCTTGACCGCTTTGCTGTTTCTTGTTATAATAGGTATATGGATATAATAATTAAGGCAAATGCCAAACAATATTTTCGGTGCAGTATGTTTTACATGCGGAAGTTGTTCGGCATACGAGAAATTATTTTGTTGGTGTTATTGCTCGGTATCGGGTTGACGCTTGCGCTGATGGGTGCGGGATATTTTATTTTGATTTTATTCGGCGTATCCGTATTGATTATCGGGTTTGCGTTCGTACTTTTTTTGATTACGTCTAAGCAAGGGTATAAAGTAGACTTTGAAAAGCAGGGCGTGGAAGCGCAGAAATTGGAGTTTCGGGAAACCTGCCTTTTCGTCGGCAATCTCAACAAAGCGGGCGAGCCTGTTTTTACGGAAACACACCCCTATGAAAAGTTGGAAAAAATTGCCATTCGGAAAGACGTCATCTATATTTACGCACAGGTTTCCGTTTTCTATTATATTCCCGCCGATGCGCTTTCGACGGAGGACAGAGAAAAACTGGTAGCCCTTCTGCACGAAAAAGTCAAGGATACATCGAAATTCCGCATGAAGAAAACGTACAGAATTTTTCCGAAAAAACAAAAAGTAACTTTGGAACATTCCGAAGAAAACAATAAGAATCAATAGGAGGATAGTTATGCTGCTCGATAAAGTTTATAGGTGGTTTTGGGATAAGGTGGTGCATGACGGCGACGTCAAACGTGTGCTTGCGCAGGAAATAGTGGAAGGTATCACGATAAAGGAAAACATTCCGTATAAAGACGACGGCATGAAGGAACATATCTTAGACGTCATTTATCCGACCGATGCCAAAAAACCGTTACCCGTCATCATTGACATTCATGGCGGCGGTTTGATGGGCGGTTGTAATTTAGGAAACCGTCCGTACTGTTGTCACCTCGCCAAAGCCGGATACATAGTGCTTGCCGTCGACTACAGACTTTCTCCCGAATATCGCTATCCCGCCCATTTGCAAGACGTTATGGACGCATTACGTTGGATTCAAGAGCACGGAGAAGAACTCGGTTGCGACATGAACAACGTTTTCCTGACGGGAGACAGTGCCGGCGGTATGCTCGCATTGCACGCCGTCCTCGTCGACCACGATAAAGAACTTGCCGATTTCTACGGCTTTCCGCAATCGGGCTTAGCCTATAACGCCATTGCCTTGACGAGCGGTATGTTTGAAATCGATAAAGGCGTCATTTCCGTTTTGACACCCGGTATTTTGGGAACGTGGCGCAAAAAGAAAAACAAGTATTATGAAAAATTGGATTTATCCAAACTCGTTCGTCCCGAACTCATTCCGCCTTGCTTTATGGTGACCAGCGAAGAAGATTTTATTCAAAGCGCAACCTTGAACATGGGCATTATTTTCGATTATAAGAACATTCCTTATACGTTGGAAAACTACGGCAAACGTCCGGATCAAAAGTTGGAACACGTGTTCAGCGTTTTGTATCCCACGACGCCGGCGGGACAAGACTGTATCGGCAAAATGCTCGCTTTCTTTGAGGCGAACAAAAAATAGCATTTTTTGTGCCGAAAAAAAGTTTTTCAAAAGAGGTGCGGGGAGAATGTGTCTCCCCGCCCTTTCTTTTATTGACTTTATAAAAAGAGTGTGCTATATTTTGAAGTACTTGCCGTAAGGCAAGAGGAGGTTTTGATGAAAAAAGCTATCGTATCCGTTATCGGTACCGATAAAAAAGGCATTATCGCCCGAGTGAGCGGACTTTTGTTTGAACTCGGTATCAACGTGGAAGACATTTCCCAAACCATTATGCAACAGTACTTTACCATGATTATGTTGGTGGACTTATCGGAAGCAAAGGGAAGTTTTTGTTCCGTTTGTGAAGAACTCGATAAACTCGGCAAAGAAATCGGCGTCGATATTCGGATGCAGGGAGAGGATATTTTTACCGCCATGCACAGAATTTAACGGAGAAGAAAATGATCAATATTCAAGAAGTTATCGAAACGAATAAAATGGTTTCGGCGGAACATTTGGACGTGCGTACCGTTACGATGGGCATTTCGTTATTGGATTGCATTTCGGACGATATAGACACCCTTTGCGAAAGAATTCATAACAAAATCATTGCCAAAGCCAAAAATTTGGTTCCCGTTTGTAACGAAATCGCCGCCGAAATCGGTATACCCATCGTCAATAAAAGAATCAGCGTGACGCCCGTCAGTCTGGTGACGGCGAGGACGGGACAGTCGGTGAAAGTTGCCGAAGTGTTGGATAAGTGTGCCGCCGAAATCGGCGTTGACTTCGTGGGCGGGTACTCCGCTCTCGTACAGAAAGGTATGACGCCGTACGAAGAAGAATTTATCAAAACCATTCCGGAAGCACTTGCTCGTACCGAAAAGGTTTGTTCCAGCGTCAACGTAGGCAGTACGAAGACGGGTATCAATATGGATGCCGTTCGATTGATGGGTAAAATGATTAAAGAAACGGCGGAAAAAACCAAAGAAAGGGACAGCATCGGATGTGCCAAGTTGGTTGTATTTGCCAATGCGGTCGACGATAATCCCTTTATGGCGGGGGCTTTTCACGGCGTAGGGGAAGGCGACTGTATCATCAACGTCGGCGTAAGCGGCCCCGGTGTGGTAGAAACCGCCTTAAAGCAAGTACGCGGTGCCGACCTAACCGTCGTAGCCGAAACCATTAAAAGAATCGCTTATAAAATCACGCGCGTGGGGCAACTCGTTGCGCAGGAATCCAGTCGTCGTTTGGGTGCCTCTTTCGGTATCGTCGATTTGAGTTTGGCACCGACGCCCGTCAAAGGGGATAGCGTGGCAAGAATTTTGGAAGAAATCGGGGTGGATTGCGTGGGCGGCTACGGCACGACAGCCTGTCTTGCCCTGCTCAATGACGCCGTTAAGAAGGGCGGCATTATGGCGTCCAGCCACGTGGGTGGACTTTCGGGCGCATTTATTCCCGTCAGCGAAGATATCGGTATGATAGAATCGGCAAAGAAGGGAATACTGAAATTGGAAAAGTTAGAAGCGATGACCGCTATTTGCAGCGTGGGATTGGATATGATAGCCATTCCCGGCGATACTTCGGCAGAAGTCATTTCCGCCATGATTGCCGACGAAAGTGCCATCGGTGTCATCAATAACAAAACCACCGCCGTTCGGGTAATACCCGTATGCGGTAAAAACGAAGGAACGGCATACTTCGGCGGTCTTCTCGGCGAAGCACCTATTATGCCGATCAATTCCGTTTCACCCGCTCGCTTTATTGCACGAGGAGGACGGATACCCGCACCCGTTTGGGCAAATAAGAATTAAAAAAAAGAAGGTGTCGTATATGCGTGTTTTTACGTCCATTGATCAAATCATCGGCAAAACGCCGTTGTTGGAACTGACCAACATTGAAAAGGAATTTCACCTTGCCGCAAAGATTTTTGCCAAATTGGAATATTTGAATCCCGCAGGTTCGGCAAAAGACAGAATCGCCAAGAATATGGTGGACGTCTTCGAACGGGAAGGCTTGCAAAAAGGCGACGTTATCATCGAGCCGACCAGCGGAAATACCGGTATCGGTTTGGCGTCCGTTTGTGCGGCACGGGGGTACCGTTTAATTATCGTCATGCCCGACACCATGTCGGTGGAAAGACGACAAATCATGAAAGCGTACGGAGCCGAATTGGTTTTATCGGATGGGAAAAAAGGTATGGCGGGTGCGGTCGCCGAAGCCGAACGCCTGCAAAAGGAAATCGTCGGCAGTCGCATCGCCGGACAATTCACCAATCCTGCCAATCCCGAAGCACATTATCGAACCACCGCTCCCGAAATATGGGAGGATACCGACGGGAAGGTGGATTATTTCGTCGCCGGCGTCGGTACGGGCGGAACGCTGACGGGCGTGGGTAAATACTTAAAAGAAAAGAATCGGAACGTGAAAATCGTTGCCGTCGAGCCGTATTCTTCCCCCCTTCTTTCGCAAGGAAAAGCCGGATCGCATGGCTTACAGGGCATCGGTGCGAATTTTGTCCCTGCCGTATTGGATACTTCGATTTATGATGAAATTATTCCCGTAACCGAACAAGACGCCTACAAAATGGGTAGGTTGTGCGGTACCAAAGAAGGATTTTTGGTGGGTATTTCGTCGGGAGCCGCCTTGCAGGCAGGCATAGAACTCGCTTCTCGTCCCGAAAACGTCGGCAAGAATATCGTCGTACTTTTGCCCGATACCGGCGACAGATACCTTTCTACGCCGTTGTTTCAAGGGTAAAGAGGTTATTCACAAATAAAAAACGCCGATTTCCGAAAAGGAAGTCGGCGTTTTTGCGTATAAGTTTGTTTTTTCAGATGCCGAGATAGTGCGAAAGGATAATCCATACGGCAAGCAAAAGCAGAATACTGCCGCCGATGACGGAGCTGATTTCGTATTTGCCTTTGAGGAGCTTGTCGATTTTGTTGCCGAGAAAAAGTCCGATGAGGGAAATCACGAAGGTACAACACATAATCAACACCACGTGGAGCCAAATGGTCGTTACGGTGGAAAGTCCCGCATGTAAAGACACGCCGATAGCCAAAGCGTCGATGGCGGTGGCTACGCCCATAAGGAGAACTTCTTTGACCGAAAACTTTTTCGGTTTTTTTTCTTCGGCAGGTTTTTTGAGGTCAAGAATCGCCTCTATCAGCATTTTTCCGCCGATGAAGAGCAGGAGCGCAAAGGAAATCCAACTGACTGCCGTACCCATGATTTCGCCCGCTTCCTGTCCCGCCGTTTCGCCGACGAGGACGGTGACGCCTTCCACGATCCAAAAGCCGATCAAGGGCATGATTGCCTGCATCACACCGAAAACACCGGCAATGAAGAAGGATTTTTTCTTATCAATGTCGACGTAAACCAAACCGTCCGTTATGGCGACGGCGAAGGCGTCCATCGACAAAGCAATGCCGAAAAGAAGGATTTGTATCAGAATTTCTGCCGTCATTTGTTATATCAATACCACGTGTTTACGGGGAGTAACGACGTAGGTTTCTATCGTGCCGTCTATCGGACTGCGGTAAGAAACGTAGTTCGTTTCCGAATAAACGGAGAGGAAATAGGGACGATAATTTTTCCATTCCATGGAAATCTTATAGCCGCCTTGCAGACAAAGATTCCGTACCCGTCCGTCTTTGTTCCACTTCGTCTTAACGGGGAAAAACTCGATAACGTTGTCTTCCGAAATCGCAACCATGCCGGCAAGGGCTCTCGCGGCACCGAAGTTTCCGTCGATTTGGAAGGGGGGATGCTTGTCAAACAGATTCGGATAGGTGGAGTCATGGAACAGTTTGACGAGATACTCGTTAAAGCGTTCTCCGTTATGTATTTTCGTTAAGAGGTTCAGCGCCCACGCACACGACCAACCCGTATAGCCGCTTCCGTTGTCCAGGCGATACGCTAAGCTCTTTGCGGCGGCGTCGAGATATTCGGTACGGTTATAATAGCCGATTTGTTGATAGGGGAACAAGCCGATCAAATGGGAGAAATGGCGATGCCCTTTGTCGCTTTCCTGCACGTCGTCGTAGAATTCGCAAAGGCGTCCGTCCTTTTGAACGGCGGGTTTGTGTAACTTGTCTTTCGCCTCTCGAACGGTCTGCACGAACTCGTCGTCGATTTGTAAAACGGAAGCCGCTTCGACGGTATCTTGGAAGAGTTCTTGCAAAATAAACATATCGACGGTGGAAGCTCGGGTGATCGATCTCCCGCCTTTATAGGTATGTTCGGGACTGGTAGACGGTGCGGTAACCAATTCGTTTTTCTGCTCCACCAAGAAGGAAAGGGCGAAATCGCAGGCTTTCTTCAAAATGGGATAAATATCGGCAAGGTATTTTTTATCCAACGTGTAACGGTAGTGTTCGAACAGTTGGGTGGTGAGCCAATGTCCCGCAAGCGGGAAGAACGAATGGCGGAAATTTCCCGTTACGGGACGGGAGAATCCCCAAATATCGGTATTATGGAAAACGCAGAAACCGTCGCATCCCAAAAGTTCTTTTGCCGTCTTTTCGCCGCTTTCGGAGAGCGTTTTGACGAGATTGACGAAGGGCGTGAAGCTTTCCGGCAAGTTGACGGTGTCGGGAAGCCAATAGTTCATCTGCGTGTTGATGTTGACGGTATAGTTGCTACGCCAGGCGGGGCAGAGATCTTTGTTCCAAATGCCCTGCAAGTTGGTCGCCAAAGAATCGGCACGCGAAGAAGATACGGTCAGATATTTGCCGAAAGCGTAGTAGGCGTTGACGAGGGCGGTGGAAACGGAAGGGGCACGTAATTCCTTTTCGATTTCCACGATGGATTCTTCTTTGCCCATGACGAAATCGTTTTGTCCCATGCGGGTGGCAAAATCGAATTTATGATGCTTAAACAAAACGTCGAAAGGTTTTTCCAAAGCTTTGTTCAAAAGCACGTCGGCTTTCCGTTTCACGACGAAGGTGTCGGTTTCGGGCATTTCGTTCCATGCCTTAAAGCCCGTCGTGATGGTTCCCGTTATGGTCAAATAGGTAAATTGCAGAAAAGTTAAGTCTTTTTTGCTCTTGACCAAAGCGTTGGTGTCGAAAGATACCGCTACGCAGTACGCCATTCCTTTATCTTTGTATACGGGGATTTTTTCTCGGAAAAAGGAGGGTGCGTTCCCCGTCATATAATATCTTCCGTCGTAATCGATTTGAGAAGGATGCGGGGATTGTAACGCAAACCGCATATCAATGGGTTTTTCCGCTTCAATTCGAATACAGAAGACGTTATCTTCGTGGGAAACGAAGGTACTTCTCGTATAGAGGGAGGTGAATACGGAAACGACGCCGTTTTCCAAGTCGACTTGCGCCCCTTTCGTCAAACAGTCCTTTTCAAAGGAAAGCAGTAGGTCGCCTATCGGCTGGTAAGAACGGCTGTTAAAGGTGCTCGGTTTTTCCTGTAACGCCCACATCGCTCGCCGGTATTTTCCTTTGGCGGCAAGACGCTGTGCCTTTTTGAAGACTTTTCGATAGTCTTCGGTGTCCTCGTAGTCGCCTTCGGGATAACCCGCCCAAAAGGTGCTTTCGTTAAGATGCATCTTTTCCGACAATACACCGCGATACGTCCACAGTCCGATATGACCGTTTCCGAGAGGGGTTGCTTCGTTTTCGTTCTTTGCTTCGTTCGGATAATACAGTTTCATACATTAAATCGGAAAATAACGACGTCTCCGTCTTTGAAGACGTAGTCCTTTCCTTCACTCCTTACTTTTCCTTTTTCTTTGGCGGCGTTATAAGAACCGCACGCAATTAACGTATCGTAATCGACGACTTCGGCACGAATAAATCCTTTCTCGAAATCGGAGTGGATTTTTCCGGCGGCTTGCGGTGCTTTGGTACCTTTTTCTATCGTCCAAGCGCGGGTTTCTTTTTCTCCCGCCGTCAAGAAACTGATTAAGCCCAGCAGAGAATAACTTTTGGCAACCAGTTTGCTCAAACCGCTTTCGGTGATGCCCAATTCTTCCATGAACATTTGCCGTTCGTCTTCTTCCAAACCCGCCAGTTCTTCTTCCAGACGAGCGCAAAGCACGATGACTTCGCTCCCGTCTTTTCGGGCAAATTCCTGCACGCGTTTGACGTATTCACATTCTTCTCCGCCTTCCGAAACGTTGGCGCAGAAAATGACTTTTTTGGAAGTCAGTAAAAAATAGTCTTTGACGAGTTCTTGTTCTTCGTCGCTGAACTCCATGTTTTTGACGAGAACGCCTTGTTCCAAACCCGCCATGATTCTTTCTTGCAGAGCCAGTTCGACAGCATACTTTTTATCGCCGCCCTTCATGGCGGTTTTGGTTCTGTCGATACGGCGACCGAGTACGTCTATGTCCGAAAAAATCAATTCCATGTTGATGGTGTCGATGTCGCGAAGGGGATCGACGGTATCTTCGGTATTGGTTATGTTGGGATCGTCAAAACAACGGACGACGTGTACGATGGCATCCACTTCCCGAATGTGAGAAAGGAATTTGTTTCCGAGTCCTTCGCCTTTGCTGGCACCCCGCACCAAACCGGCAATATCGACGAATTCTATCGTCGTATAGACGGTACTCTTGCTGTTATAAAGTTTGCTCAGCGTATCCACGCGGACATCGGGTACACGCACGACGCCCACGTTGGGTTCGATGGTACAGAAAGGATAGTTTGCCGCCATAATTTTGGCATTGGTCAATGCGTTGAATAAGGTACTTTTCCCGACGTTGGGTAGTCCTACAACACCTAATTTCATTTTTTACACCTCTAAGTATATTTCTTGAATTATATAGTTCTCATAAATTATAACGCATTTTCATAAGAATGTAAAGAAGTAAAAAACCATGAATGACTTTTTATCGAATATTCTTTTGGGATTTGTGCAGGGAATGACGGAATTTTTGCCTGTTTCCAGTAGCGGACACCTTCTTTTGTTGGAAAAATGCGGCATCGGAGAACCGAGTACGGCGACCAACCTGCTTTTGCATTGCGCCACCCTCCTCGTCGTTCTCGTACAATTTCGTAAACAGGTTTGGTTTTGTTGCAGACATCCGACTTCGCCGCAGACCAAGTTTCTGTTGATCGCTTCCCTTCCTACCGCCCTTTCGGCGGGACTGATTCGCTATGTTCTGCCCGACCTCGGCGATTTTCTGCCCACCGCTTTTTTACTGACGAGCATCTTACTTCTCTTGCCCTACTTGCTGCCGAAAACGGGGGCGGACTTTACAAAAGGACGGGGCGGCAAAGCCCTTTTCGTCGGTACGATGCAGGGACTTGCGTGCGTTTCCGGCATATCTCGGAGCGGTATGACGGCTATGGCACTGCTTCTCGCCGGTTGTCCGCAAGAAGAGTGTTCTTCCTATTCGTTTTTACTGTCCGTCCCCGTCATCGTCGGAAGCAGCGTCGTCGAACTCCTTACGGGGAGTGCGGTAAACACGCTAAGCGTCTCCGTCATACCGGCTTGTATCGTGGCGACGTTCAGCGGATTTTTGGCGATTCGATGGTTTTCCGGCATCCTCGCAAAAGGAAAACTCTATTACTTTTCGATATATACGTTCTTGTTGTCCGTCCTTTCGTTTTTTCTGTTGTTCCCGTAAAAATACGGAGTTCGTTTTTGTCCGAAAGCGGAAAAAGGAAGTAAAATGTGTAGAATCGAGTTATCCACAGAGCAAAATGTGGATAACTTTTTGGAAATACGGAAAAAATGTTGTAAAAACGGAAGAAACGCTCGAAAACAATAAAAAATCGTTGTGGATAACTTGTGGATAAGTTGTGGATAACTTCGGTAACATCGGCTACCGATGTGGATAAGTCGAGAAGTTACCGATTTTCGGTTACCTAAAAGCTTATAAAAAGGGAAAAGAAAAATTATAAAAAACACAAAATCAAAAGAATTTTCGGAGGGTAAAATGATTGTCGTTATGAAGAAAAAAACGGTTTTTATCGTGGCTTTTTTGGTGTGTGCAGTTGCCGTTTCGTTAGGCGTTTTTTATGCGGTTCCCGTACGGGAGGCGTTCGTGCAGAAGAAACGATACGGCGTAGTCGTCGATGCGGGACACGGCGGTTCCGATCCCGGCGTTTTGGGCGTCAACGGCACCGTCGAAGCGGAATTGAATCTGTCCGTTTCGTTACTGTTGCAAACGGTATTGGAGAGTGCCGATTGTTCGGTAACCATGACGAGAACGACGGCAAAGGGACTTGCCGACGAGGGAAAAAATTTTAAGACGGAGGATTTTGCACTGCGGAAAAAAGTCATTCGAGAGGCGCAACCCGATTTCGTCATCAGTATACATACCAATAAGTTTCCGCAAAGTCCCTCTCGCAGGGGCATACAGGTCTTTTTTAACCAAGCTTCGCCCGAAGGAAAACGCTTTGCCGTATGCCTGCAAGAGAAACTGAACGAACTCAATCAAAAGTACGTCGGCAAGACTTATTCGGCGTTAAAAGGGGAATACTTCATGCTAAACTGTACCGAAAAACCTTCCGTCATCGTAGAATGCGGCTTTTTGAGCAATGCGGAGGACGAAAAGCTGCTGTCGCAGGCGGCGTACCGACGAGAACTCGTGGAAAGCATTTACGCAGGTCTTATTGCGTATATCGGATAAAAAAGTCCTTTCCGGCTTGTAAAAGGGACTTGACAAAAGGAAAGGAGCGTGTTATTATAATCCTATCCCGAACAAATGTTCTGAAAAGGAGAAGACATGAGGAAGAAAAGCATAGAAAGGATGGAAGGCATCATCGAGTATATAAACGAGCGGTATTTCGAAAACAACGAGATACCCACCATGCAGGAAATTGCCGATAAAATGGGTATGTCGAAAGGGAACGTTTCCGACTACGTGCGGGAGATGGAGCAGAACGGCATGCTTTCCGCCGACGGGAAAAGGCGTACGCAAAAGATTGAAAAGGTACAGCGGAGCGTTTGTCTGCCCGTCATCGGCAATATTGCGTGCGGGACGCCTATGTTTGCCGAACAGAACGTGGAGTCGTATTTTACCTTTTCCATATCGTTTACGGGCAAAGGAGAATTTTATGTTCTGCGGGCGGAAGGGGACAGTATGATAAACGCCGGCATCTCCAACGGGGATTACGTCATCGTGCGAAAGCAGAATACGGCGGAGGACGGACAAATCGTCGTTGCGTTAATCGAGGACTCCGCCACGTTAAAAAGATTTTACCGGGAAAAGTACGGCATTCGTCTGCATCCCGAAAACGACAGAATGTCCGATATGCTGTTTGACACCGTACAAATTCAGGGGATTGCGGTCAAGGTGGTTAAAAATTTAGAGAAGGTATGAAAGAAAGAACGTATTTCTGTATTGACATGAAGTCCTTTTTTGCTTCGGTCGAGTGTGTAGAACGGGGCTTGAATCCCTTTGAGACCAATCTTGCCGTAGCCGATGAAGCACGCGGCAAAGGGGCGATTTGTCTGGCGATTTCGCCGAAACTGAAGTCGCTCGGTGTTAAGAACCGATGCCGTCTGTTTGAGATCCCGCAAAATTTGGAATACATTATTGCCAAACCCCGTATGCGGAAATATATCGAGTATGCGGCGGACATTTACGAAATCTATTTGGATTATATCGCACCCGACGACATGCACGTGTATTCGATTGACGAAGCGTTTATCGATGCCACCGATTATCTTGCCGTATACAAGACCGACGCCAAAAGTTTTGCCAAAAAACTGACCGACGAAATCGCCGTCCGAAAGGGGATTCCGGCGACGGTCGGTATCGGGACGAATCTGTATCTCGCCAAAATCGCACTGGATATTACCGCTAAAAAAGTACCCGACCATATCGGTATTTTGGATGAAGAAAGCTATCGAAAAACCCTTTGGAATCACAAACCGCTGACCGATTTTTGGCAAATCGCACAGGGCATTTCGGCTCGCCTTTGTCGGTACGGCTTGGACACGATGGGAAAAATCGCACAGGCACCGGAGGAGTTTTTGTATAAACAGTTCGGTATCAACGCCGAGCTTTTGATAGACCACGCATGGGGGCGAGAACCTTGCCGCATTGCGGATATAAAACAGTATAAGAGTAAAAGCAAGTCGGTCAGCAATTCGCAAATTCTGTTCAGCGACTATACCTACGAAAAGGCAAAAATCGTTTTGGACGAAATGGTTTTGAACGGTTGTCAAGAATTGATGCGGCGGCACGAAATCGCCTCGCGCGTCGGTATTTACGTAGGCTATTCGAGGGATGCGGCGGAGCCTACGGGCGGTACGGTTAAGATGACCGAGAACACCCATGCGTATTCTTTGATTCGTCCGTACGTAGAGGCTTTGTTCGAGAAAACCACCTTGAAAAACGTGCCTATCCGAAGATTGGGGATAGAATTTTCGCAGATAGCCGACGAGGTTTGCGAAGGGTTCGACCTGTTTACCGATTTCGAAAAAGTAGAGAAAGAACAGCGTATCGAAAGTACGGTGATAGCCCTGAAAGACAGGTTCGGCAAGAACGCCATGTTGCGAGGTATCGACTTGCAGGAGGGGGCTACGACACGCACGAGAAACACGTTGATTGGAGGGCATAACGGTGAATAATATCGAGAGGGCAAAACAGTTTTTGGCGTTCGACGCACTGAAGGGATTACAAGAAGAATTACGCAAGAGAGAGGAGCGGCACACCCGCACCGAAAAAATCGTTTTGAGCGAAGAAGACGAGCGGAAAATTTCGGATACCCTTCGGAAAGCGGAGCGAGGGGAAAGGGTAAAAATCACCTTCTTCGCACATGGACACTATTACGAAGTGCAAGGGACGGTAAAAGAAATCAGTACGGTGGGTTCTTACGTCGTCGTGGAGGAGGGAAAAATCTTTTTCGACGATATTTACGAAATCAATATTTTATAGTTTGGGTATCAATATCCGTAAATAAGGATACTTATTCCGTACAAAACGACGATATGCAGCGGATAAAAAATATAGAAAAAATACTTCATTTTCAGCGTACCCCTTTCGCCGTTATATAAGGCGATTAAAGGGACGGCAAGCAGGGCGAACAGCTCTCGTATTCCGTCCGTTCCCATGCCGAGCGCAACGAGAAGAATACCGAAAAAGAAGAACAAAAGTCGGACACTTTTCTTGCGGGAAAAGTAACAAAACAGAGGCAGGAACAAGCCGAAGAATCGGTACTCTATATGCACCGTTTTGCAAAGGAAAAAACAGAGGACGGCGAGGCAAACGAAGAAAGCGAGATACCCGAAAGCGAGGTCGGTTCGGTTGTCGGCAAAGGCGTCGCTCATCCATTGAAAAAGATAGATAAAACAGGTGGCGAGGGCGAAGGAAACCAGCACGTTGACACTGTAAAAGTCCTCGGTGGCTATCGAATAGACGGCGTGAAAAATCAGTCCCAAGGCGAGCATTTGGGCGAGGTATTTGGTTTTGTTTTTCGTGTAGTAACAGCCTTCGGCGATGAAAAAAGCAAAAATCGGATAGGCGATGCGCCCGAAATATCGCAGCCAAGCGTATTGCGGCAGCAATAACATCCCCACGTGGTCGGTTACCATTAAAAAGGCGGCAAGCAGTTTCAGAGCGTTCCCGCTCAGTCCGATTTTGGATTTTGCACAACAGAAAAACATGAGAAAATTGTACCGAAAAAAACCTTTTTCGTCAATCCTTTTCGAGAAAAAACACGGAAACCTTTGGGACGTAAAATTTTTGCCGGAAAGATAATTTTGAAGATATTGACAAGTTTGTTAAAAAAATATATACTTATAATAACGAAATCATGAAGGAGAGTAAAATTATGTGTATTTTTACGATTACTACTTACAATAAGCTCATCACTCTGCGTAACAGAGTGGAAAACAGTTGGGCGCAAATCGACGTACAGTTAAAGAACCGTTTTGATTTGATTCCCAACCTTGTGGAAACGGTCAAAGGGTATGCCAAGCACGAGGACGAAGTACTTACCAAAGTAACGAGCGCACGTGCGTCGGTGGGCAGAGCGACCACCCCCGAAGAAGCCATTCAGGCGAACAAAGAGTTGTCGAGTGCCCTTGCCCGTTTGTTGGTGGTTTCCGAAAATTATCCGACGTTAAAAGCGGACAGCCACTTTTTGAATTTGCAAAATCAACTGCAAGAACTCGAAAAGAAAATTGCTTTTGCCCGTCAATTCTATAACGATACCGTTATGAAGTACAACGAAGGGCAACAACGCTTCCCCGCCAACATCGTCGCCAAGATTTTCCACTTTAAGGCGGCTCCCTACTTCCAAGCGGACGAAGGGGACAGAGTGGCTCCGAAAGTATCCTTTTAAGCCATGAAAAAAAAGTTTATTCTCGGTGTCTTGTCGGTCACCCTTTTATTGCTATGCCTTTTGAGCGGCACCGGTTGCGAATGGGTGGAAGGTGATTTGTGGATAAATTCCTGCGAAGTCGTCGCCGAAGTCAATGCGCAGGGCGATTTAATCGTAGCCGAAACGTGGAACGTGGAAAACTCGTCGGACGAAGGATACAGAAATCTCTATAAGACCGTCAATTTGTACGATACGAATTTCGGCGTTGCCGATTCTTTCGAGTGGCTCGGCGTCACCGATAACGATTACGGTCAGGAAATCCGGTATGACGCCAATATTTTTATGATAAGCGACTACGTATTGTCATCGTATCCCAATACCTATTACATGTACTCTACCGATGCGAATACCTACGAAATCGGCGTCATTCTACCCACCTTTTATGAAACGCGGAGTATAACGTTCCGCTATAAAATTAAAAATTTTATGGGTGGATACAGCGATACGGCGGAATTCTATTGGAAACTGTTTTCGGAAGATTTTCAACTTTACATCAAAAGTCTGCAGATGACGATTACTTTCCCCCAAACGGTGGATTTCGAGGATTTTGATAATAACTTCGCCTACTTGCATTGCGTGGAAGAAAGCTTGATTGCTTTGGACGGAAACGTTATGAGGATTACGGGAGAAAAAATCGATGCGGGAACCCAAGTGGAAGTCCACGCCATGCTCGACAGAGATAGCTTTACGTTGCGTAAAAAAGTGCCGACTGCGGGGAAAGAATCCCTCGTCAACCAAGAAGAAATATGGTTACAGGAGTGGGAAGAGGCACAAAAGAAAGCCCGTATACTCGGTATCGTGGACGTTTACGGGAGTATCGCCGTCATCGTTCTTGCCTTCGTATACGTGATTGTTTCCCGTATCAAAGGGCCGTATAAAATCAAAGAAAAGAACTATGTACGGGAGATTCCGTCCGATTGGCGTCCCGCCTCGAAAGGACATCTTTTCTATTATTATAAAAAAGGCGGTGCGAGTAAGCATATAAACGCTCTCGTTTCGGCGACCATTTTGGATCTTGCTCGGCGGGATTTTCTGGATATTCTGCCCGATTCCGACGAGGAATACCGGTTGGATATTCACGAAATTTCTTTGACGCAGCGAGGGGAACTGAACGAATACGAACAGCAACTTTATACCTTTTTGAAAGAGGTGCAAGAGTACTATCACGCTCCCTTTACCATGAAGGACTTTGAAAAATATACCAAAAAGCACGCCGAGATTTCCTTTAGAAGGATGGCATACTTCTCGGATATGTCGGAAGCGGAGTTGAAAAAGTATAGGAAAACGAAAAAAGCACAAGCGAGCGCACTGATTCCGTTTTTGGTTATCGCGTTGGGATTTGCGTTGGAAGTGTTGAGTTTGGGCGTGGAGTTTTTACCGTTCGCCTGCATGATCGGCGGCGTGATAGCTCTGTTTTTACAGTATAAAACGCCTCGTCTGTCCGAAGAAGGCAACGCAAAATATGCCGAAATCGTCGGATTAAAGGACTTTTTGACCGACTTTTCCAATTTGAAAGAATATGACATTCCGCAATTGATTTTGTGGGAAGAATACCTTGTCTACGCCACCATGATGGGTATCAGTGAAAAGGTTTTACAAAACTTGAAGGCTCGTTATCCGGAAATGTTGGAAAAACAGTACGATTCCGGCTATTACAGAAGGGGTTATATTTATTCGTATATGTACCTCTCCACGCACAGCTATCGAGGGGGTAATTTCTTCGATATGGGCAGTCACATGCAACAAGCCATGACGAACGTTCAAAACGCCGCTCGTGCGGGTGCTCCCACGTCTTCGAGAGGGGGTGGCTTCGGCGGTGGCGGTCATGGCGGAAGCGGCTTCGGCGGAGGC